>NZ_JALCZC010000017.1:0-66653 GCF_022690805.1 Anaeromyxobacter sp. SG66 | reverse complement strand
CTCCGCCTCCTCCTGCCGCACTGCGGCGGCCTCGGCCGCCTCGCGCGCCGCGCGCTCCGCCGCCGCGCGCGTCTCCTCCAGCGCCGCCTGCGCCCCCTCCAGCTCGGCGCGCAGCTCCCCCTCGCGCTCCGCCGACGCCTGCGCGAGCGCCTCGAGCGCGCCCTCGACCTCGCCGAGCCGCTGGAGCCGCTCCTCCGCCTCGCGGCCGAGCTCCTCCTCGCGCCCGCGCGCCGCGTCGCGGAACTGGCGGTACTCGTCGTCGAGCAGCCTGAGCCGCCCGTCGCGCTCGCGGAGGGCCGCCTCGCCCTCCGCCACGCGCCCCTCGAGCGCGGCCTGCGCCTCGCGGGCGGCGACCGCCGCCTCCTCGCGCGCGCGCTCCCCCTCGGCGAGGGCGGCCTCGAGCTCGCGGATGCGCACCTCGAGCGCGGCGCGGCGGTTCTCGTCGTCCGCGCGCTGCTTCTCGCGCTCCACCTCGACCGCGCGGACGCGGGCCTCGTTCTCCTCCCGCGCCGCTTCGCGCGAGCGCGCCTCGGCGTCGCGCTCGGTGCGCGTCCGCTCGAGCTCCGCCTCGAGCGCCCGCCTCCGGGCGGCGGCCTCGTCGAGCTGCGCCGCCGCCTCCCGGGCCGCGACCTCCGACGCCTCGCGCGCCTCGCCGAGCGCCTCCTCGGCGGCGGAGAGCTCGTCGGTCCGGCGGGAGATCTCCTCCTGCAGCTCGCGCTCCCGGGCCTCGGTCCGGTGCTGCTCGGCCCGCGCGTCGCGGCCGAGCTCCTCGATCTCCGCGCGCGCCCGCGAGAGCGCCGCGTCGCGCTCCTGCAGCTCCTCGCCCGCGGCGCCCACCTCCCGCTCGAGCTCGTGGATGCGCCGCTCGTTCGCGGCGACCACCTCGATGAGCTCCTTCTCCTGCCCGAACTTCTCGAGGAGCAGCCCGTCGATCGACGCGCCGTACTCGCGCTCCTTCTGGACGAAGAGCTCGCGCGCCTCGCCGAGCCGGCGCGAGAGATCCTCGACCTCGTCCCGGAGCGCCTGCAGCTCCACGTCCTTGTCGTGGAGCCGCTCGTCGAACACCGAAAGCTCGCGCTCGCGCGCTTCCCACGCCTCGGCGAGCCGGGCGATCTGCGCCTCCCGCCACTTGAGATCCTCGCGGAGGAGCTGCGTGCGCCCCTCGGGAGTCTCCCTGAGCTCGCGCCGCTGCGGGGGGCGGCGGTCCGCCTCCGCGGCGAGCGCGTGCCGCTCCCCCACGGACTGGAACACGCGCTCGACGAACGACCGGTCCTCGTCGGTGAGGCCGCTCCGCTGGGCGCGGCGGGGCATCGGCGGCGGCGCGTCCGGGTCGGGCGCGGGCTCCTGGCTGGGCTCCTCGGCGACCTCCTCGCCGCTCGCCGCGGCGGCCCCGGCCTCCGCCTCGGAGGCGACCTCGCCCGGCGGCTCGCCGGGGAGCTCCACGTCGCCGTCATCGAGCTCGATGACTGCGTCGTCCGCGCTCTCCACCGGGGCGGCCGCGGCGAGGATGCGCGCGGAGAGCTTGCGCAGCGCGTCCGTGTCGAGCGGCATCGCGAGGTAGCCGTTCGCCGCCCACGGCGTGCGGGCGTGCTGCGCGAGCGCCTCCGGGGGGGTGTCCGACGAGTAGAGGAGGACGGGCAGGCCGGCGGTCGTGCGATCGTGCCGGAGCCGCGCGCAGAGCGAGAACCCGGAGAGGTCGGGCAGCTCCGCGCGGGCCACGACGAGGTCGGGACGGCGGGTGGCGATCTCGAGCTCGGCCTCGCCGGCGCTCGCGACGATCCGCGTGCCGCAGCCGTCTTGCCGGTAGAGCGAGGCGAGCGAGAGCGCGAAGGCGTTGTCCGGCTCGACGATGAGGACGCGCTTCTGTTCCATGTGTGGGCAGGTCGCGAGAGGACTCCCGCGCGGTCACCGAGCATAGGCCGGTGTCGTCCGCCAATCTAGCCATCGCCTCCCGCCGCGCCGAACGGGCGAGCGCCGACCGAGGAGGGTCTCGCGGGGCGTCTGCGCGCGGGCGCCCCGCGCGCGGATTGCGGGGGCGCACCCGGCGACCGAACGTGTCCGGGCGCCCTGGGACGCCAGGGCGGGACGACCCATGACCACATCGGCCCTCCTCGTCGCGCTCGCGCTCACCACCTCGCCCGCGCTCGCGCCCTCGGGGGCCGCCCCGAGAGAGAACCTCCTGCGCGGCCCCGCGCGCGTCGTCCTGCACTACCTGGACGAGGTACGCCTCGCCGGACCCCGCGGGCCGCTCCGCGCGGGCGCCGCCGTGCCGGCTCGCGCCGGGGAGTACTCAGCGGCGACACGCCTCATCGCACCCCGTACGAGGGCCGAGCTCGAGCGCAAGGACGCGGCGGGCGAGCCCCACCCACTGGCGTTCTGGCGCGACGCCGCGCGGGCCCACGTGCTCGACTCCTTCCAGCTCCTCGCCGTCCGCCGCGGCCCTCGCGCGACCGCCGTCGTGACGGTCGAGGAGCGTTACCTCGACCCCGCCGCCGACGCCCGCAGGCTCCTCCGGACCGTGAGCGAGTACCTCGTCGCCCGCGCGGGAGGCGAGTGGCGGATCGTGGATCGGCGGCCAGGTGGCGCGTTCGACGCGGCGGCGATCGCGGCCTACGCCGGCTACTGGGACGAACCCGCCTCGGCGGCTCGGTGATCGCGCCGCCCAGGCGGGCGGGCGTTACACTCGCCCCGAGATGGCCGCGCCGCGCCGCACCCTCGTCGTGGGCGACGTCCACGGATGCCTCGCCGAGCTCGACGACCTGCTCCGGGCCGCCGGCTTCGCGCGCGGACGGGACCGGCTCGTCCTGCTCGGCGACCTGCTGGATCGAGGCCCCGACCCGGTGGGCGTCCTCCGGCGGGCGCGGGAGCTGCGGGCCGAGTCGGTCCTCGGCAACCACGAGGAGAAGCACCTCCGCTTCGCGGCGCACGAGGCGCGCCGGCGCTCGGACCACCGCCACCAGAACCCGGTGCGCTTCGATCCGCGCCGGGCCGCCCAGCACGCGGCGCTCGCGAAGGACGACCTCGCCTGGCTGGCCGCGCTGCCGCGGACCATCGCGCTCGGCGACGGCTGGGTGGCGGTGCACGCCGGGTTCCTGCCGGGGATGCCCATCGCGGCGCAGCCGCCCGACTGGATGGTCCGGCTGCGCTACGTCGACGCCGCGGGCCGTCCGGTGGGGCGCGTGCGCGGCGACGCGGGCGAGCCCGGGGTGCGGCGCTGGGCGGAGGCCTGGACGGGGCCCGAGCGCGTCGTCTACGGCCACCACCCGCAGAGCCTCGCCGAGCCGACGCGCGACCTGAGCGAGGCCGGCGTGAGGTGCCTCGGCCTCGACACCGGCTGCGTCTACGGCGGTCGCCTCACCGCGCTCGTCCTGCCGGGAGAGGAGATCGTCCAGGTGCCCTCGCGCATGCAGGGCGGGGGATCCGCCGCCGGGGCTTGAGCGACACGCGAGCGAAGCGAGCCCGCCGGGGCGCCGGCGCGTTCGCGGCGAAGCCGCCACGCGGCGGCGCACGGGACCCGGCGAGCAGGGGTGGGGCCCCGGCCGACGGCGGTCAGCCGTCGGTGGGGCGGGGGCGCAGCCCCCGTTAGATCAGCCACTCCCCGCGCCGCTCGCGCGCGCGGGCGAGATCGGCCTCGTACTTGAGGACGAGGTTCAGGGTCTCGTCGAGCAGCGTCGCGTCGAGCTCCGTCGCGTTCAGCACGGCGAGCGCGCGGATCCAGTCGAGCGTCTCCGCGATCGAGGGCGGCTTCTTGAGGTCGAGCGTACGGAGCTTCCCCACCGCCGACACCACGGCGCGCGCGAGCGCCTCCGTGGCCTCCGGCACCTTGGCGCGGACGATGGCGAGCTCCCGCTCGCGCGAGGGGAAGTCGATGTGCAGGTGGAGGCAGCGGCGCTTGAGGGCGTCGGAGAGGTCGCGCGCCGCGTTGGACGTGAGCACCACGCGGGGCACCTGGCGCGCACGGACGGTGCCGATCTCCGGCACGGTCACGGTCCACTCCGAGAGCACCTCGAGCAGGAACGCCTCGAGCTCGGGATCCGCCTTGTCGATCTCGTCCACGAGCAGGAGCGCCGGCTCCTCGCTCGTGATGGCCCGCAGCACCGGCCGCGGCAGCAGGAACCGCTCGCTGAAGAAGACGTTGCCCTCCCCCGCGATGCGATCCGCCGCCTCGGCGAGCGACTCCGCGCCTGACATCGCCTCCCCGATCCGCTCGCGGAGGAGCTGCGTGAACAGGAGCTGCTTCGCGTACTCCCACTCGTAGAGCGCCTTCGACTCGTCGAGCCCCTCGTAGCACTGGAGCCGGATGAGGGAGCGGCCCGACGCCTGCGCGAACGCCCGGGCGAGCGCCGTCTTGCCCACGCCGGCCGGCCCCTCGACGAGGATGGGCTTCTCGAGCCGGTCGGCCAGGAATACGGCGGTCGCGATCTCGCGCGAAGGCAGGTAGCCGGCGCCCGCGAGCTTCTCGGCGGCTTCTTCGATGGTCGCGAACATGGCTCCTCGCAGCGCGGCTCACGCGCTCCACGGCGCCATTCCTTATAGGGCGGGCGCGGGCACGATCGAGCATCCGACCGGTCATGTTACCGGGGTTCGCTACACCCTGGCGTTGCCGGGAACCGTCAGAATTACAGCCGCGGCCCGCGCGGGTTTTCCACAAGTCTTTGATTCCAGGAGTGATTCGCCTTGGAGGCCCTACGGCACGCCGATTGAACAGGTACGCACTCGAGTCCCGCCGGAGGCCGACCGAGGACCCTGCCATGAAGAAGCTCCAGCCCAAACGCTCGAACTGCAGGGCCCACCTCCCGTCTCACGTCCTCGTCGATGCGTGGTCGGACGCTCGACTCCTGCCCCCGCCGTTCGTCTCGAGTGAGGCGTCTGGCGGAGAATCCTAGTCGGGCGCCCACGCGCCAAAAAGCTGGAGAGGCCGCGGGGCACACCCGCGGCCTCTCGCTTTTCGTGCGCGCGGGTGAAGGCTCACACCTCGATGCGCACCCGCAGCGGTCCGCCCTCCACGTCCACCACCTCCGCGTAGGCGGACTTGGGCCCGCGGAGGAAGCGCAGCGTCGCGCGCGCGGCGCCCACGCGCACGCCCTCGAGCGTGAGCTCGTCGAGCCAGGGCGGCAGCCACGGGAACCGGACGTGGAGCGTCTGGGCGTGCGCGTCCGGAAAGAGCCCCAGCACCGCGCGGACGAGGAGGAACCACGCGGCCGACGACCAGGCCTGCGGCGAGCAGGCGACCGGGTAGTGGACCGGGAAGCGGCCGCCGTCGCGGCCGAGCCCGCAGAACAGCTCCGGGAACCGGAGCAGGCGGAAGTGCTGCGCCGCCTGCCAGAGCCCGGTGAGCACCTCCCCGGCGCGCTCCACCTCGCCGTAGGCGCTCATGCCCATCGCGCAGAGCGCGTTGTCGTGCGGCCAGACGGTGCCGTTGTGGTAGCTCAGCGGGTTGTACGCCGGCTGCCCCGCGCCGAGCGTGCGGATCCCCCACCCGCTCCACATGCGCTCGTCGAGCAGCGAGGCGACGACGCGCCGCGCGCGGTCCGGCGCCGCCGCGCCGGAGAAGAGCAGGTGGCCGGGGTTCGAGGTGACCGCGTCCACCTGGCGTCCTTCGCGGTCGAGCGCGATCGCGTAGGTGCCCGCCCGTTCCATCCAGAAGCGCGCCTCGATCGCGTCCGCGTGCGCGTTCGCGATCGCCAGGAGCCGCTCCGCGTCCGCGTCGCGGCCGAGGCGCCGGTAGAGCCCGGCCATCCGGCGGCGCGCGTCCACGGCGTAGCCCTGCACCTCCACGAGCGCGATGGGCGGCTCGGCGGGGCGGCCGTCCGCGAACGGTACGCCGTCGTGGCTGTCCTTCCAGCCCTGGTTGCGCAGGCCCTTCGGCGTGCGGCGCGCGTACTCCACGAGGCCGCCGCGCGCCGGATCGGCGGCGCGGTCGAGCCACCCGAGCGCGCGCTCGGCGGCCGGGAGGAGCGCCTCGACGGTGGCCCGATCCCCCGTCCAGCGGTCGTACTCGTCGAGCACCACGAGGAAGAGCGGGGTCGCGTCCGCCGAGCCGTAGTACGGCGAGTGCGGCACCTCGCCCGCCGCCGCCATCTCGCCGAAGCGGATCTCGTGGGGGATCTTCCCCGGCTCCTCGTCGCGCTCGGGATCGTCGATCGTGCCCTGCAGGCGCGCGAGGAAGCGGAGCGCGTCGCGCGCCACCTCGGGCGCGGCGAGCATCGCCTCGTAGCCCGTGATGAGCGCGTCCCGGCCGAACGGGCAGGTGTACCAGGGGATCCCCGCCGAGATGACCGGCTCGCCGAAGTGGTAGACGCGCAGCGCCTTCAGGTCGGCGACGGCGTTGTGGAGCGCGAGGTCGAAGAGATCGTTCGACGAGCGGAAGTGCGTCGCGCCGCGCTCCCACGAGTCGTAGGCGTCGCGGGTCGCGCGGGCGCGCGCGTCGAACGACGCGGACGGGCCGCGGGGCACCTCGCGGTCCTCGTCGCGCCCCCTCCGGCCGGCCGCCGGACCGCGCTCGATCCCCGCCGCGACGACGAACGACAGCTCGACCTTGCCGGCCGGCTCGAGGTGGAGATCCACCCGCGCGCCCCGGCCCCCCATGCGCGAGAGGCGCGCGGGGCCGTCCGCCCGCAGCCCCTCCAGCCGGATCTCCGTCGCGTACCCGCGCCCGTCGCGCCCGTCGTAGCGCAGGATCGCGCGGTCCTTCTCCACGCGCGGGACCTCGTAGGTGCCGCGCGCCGCGCGCTGGGCGCCGCGGATCTCGAAGACGTCCGCGAAGTCCGCAGCCCAGCACATCTCGATCCAGAAGGCGATGGGGCGGTCGAGGAAGTTCGTGAGGACGATGCGCTCGAGGAAGACGTCGTCGATGATCTGGTCGCGCCGCAGGTGGACGTAGTTCAGCGGCTCGCGCCCGAGGAGATCCCCCTCGTGCAGGCTCGTGACGGTGAAGTCGATCTGGGCGACGTACTCGGGCGACACCTGGGACGACAGGCAGAGGGGCGGCCCGCCCTTCACCGAGAGCTTCCACGAGGAGAGGTGGCGCGTGTCGGTGAGGAAGAGCCCGAGGTCGCGGGCGCCCGCCGGCGCCACGTCCCCAAGCCGGTTGGCCACCAGGAAGAGGTTGCCGCGCTTCAGGACGAGCTTGTCGACCCCCGTCGCCTCGGGCTGCGTCGAGGGGTCCGAGTAGCCGAGCAGGTCCTCCGGTCGCGCGAGGCTCACTGCGCGAGCGTCGTCCATCCGTCCTCCGCCGCGGGCGCCCCGCCGAGCCGCAGGCGCATGCGCTCGGCGATCGCGGCGCGATACACGGCGAGGTACCCGGCCGCCATCCGATCGGCCCCGAAGCGGTGCCGCGCCCGGGCCTGGATGGCCCGGCGGTCGAGCGCGCCGACCCGCCGCAGCGCGGCCGCCATCTCGCGCTCCGAGCGGACCAGGAAGCCGGTCTCGCCGTCCTCGACGATCTCCGGCGCCGCGCCGCTGGGCGACGCGATGACGGGGCACCCCGCGAGCGCGGCCTCGATCATCACGAGCCCGAACGGCTCGTCCCAGCGCAGCGGGACGAGCAAGGCGCGCGAGGTCGCGAAGAGGCGGCGCTTGGCGGCGAGATCGGCCTCGCGCACCCAGCTCACGTGTGGCCGCCGGAGCGCGGGCGCGAGCACGCGCTCTCGCCAGCCCTCCGGCGCGGCGTCGCCGTGGATGGCGCCGGCCACGGTGATGGGGACGCCGGCCCGCGCCGCAGCCTCGATCGCGACCTCCGGCGCCTTGCACCAGGAGAGCCGCCCGAGGAAGAACGCTCCGCCCCCGCCCGTGCCGGCGACGGGGTACAGCTCCGGATCGAGCCCGTGGTGGACGACGTCGTGCGGCGCGGGCCGCGCGAGCTCCGCCTGCCGCTCCGAGATGGCGACCAGGCGTACGCCCTCGACGCGCTCGTAGAAGCGCGCCAGGGTGGGCTCGAGCGCGTGGTGCAGGGTGTAGACCATCGGCGGGCGCAGCTCGTCGGCGAAGGCGAGCATGGCGGGGACGTTCGCGTGCACCACGTCGTAGCCGCCCGCGGCGATCTCCTGCGCGGCGAAGCGGCAGTGGAGGATCTCGGAGTAGGGATCGGGCGGCCACACGGCGCGCTCGAAGAAGGCGCGCACGCCGCGGGCGGTCGAGTCGCCCGTCGCGAAGACGGTGACGTCGTGGCCTGCGCGGGCGAGGGCGCGGTAGAGCGCGTGGACGACGAGCTCCGTCCCGCCGTACGCCGGGGGAGGAACGGGGACGAAGGGGGTCGAGACGATCGCGATGCGCACCTCCACACGGTAGGCCGCGCCCGGCGCCGGGGCCACGCACCGGGGCGGCGCACGCCGGGCGCGGGCCCGCTCCCCCGCGCGAGCCACGGCCGCCCGGCGCGCTTCCCGGGTGCGCGCGGGCGCCCAATGGTAGGCGCGCCGACGACATCTCCGGCGCGCTCTTCCGCGAGCACGCGATTGGCCGCTCGCCCGGGGCGCGGGTAGACTCGCCCGCCATGGATGGCCAGGGTCCGCTCAGCGAGGAGATGTTCCATTCGTTCCTGCAGCTCGCGGTGAAGCGGCAGGCGAGCGACGTCCACTTCGAGGTCGGCTACCCGCCGACGTACCGCGTGTTCGGCGAGCTGCTCGCCGCGAAGTATCCGCCCCTCACGCACGCCGACACGGAGGCGATCGCGAACTTCGTCCTGGGGGCGCCCGGCTCGGGGTTCACGCCCCTCGACTTCCGCGAGGTGGACCGCAGCTACTCCCTGCCCGGCGTCTCCCGCTTCCGCGCCTCGATCTTCAAGCAGCGCGGGAGCTGGGGCGCGGTGATGCGCACCATCCCGTTCCAGATCCCCGACTTCGAGACGCTGAACCTGCCGCCCGTGGTCCGCACGATCGCGGAGGCGCGGCGCGGGCTCGTCTGCGTCACCGGCGCGACCGGGAACGGGAAGTCCACCACGATCGCCGCGCTCATCAACTTCATCATCCAGCAGGAGCGGCTCCACGTCGTGACGGTGGAGGATCCCATCGAGTTCATCTTCCCCGGCGGGAAGGGGCTCGTCATCCAGCGCGAGGTCGGCTCGGACACCGCGAGCTACACCGACGCGCTGCGCGCCGCGCTCCGGCAGGACCCCGACATCATCATGGTGGGCGAGCTGCGCGACCGCGAGGCGGCCGACATCTGCCTGAAGGCCGCCGAGACCGGCCACCTCGTCATCACCTCCCTCCACACCCCCGACGTCCCCCGCGCGGTGAACCGGCTCGTCGGGCTGTTCCCGGCCGAGGAGCAGGACACGGTGCGCGCCCGGCTCGCCGACAACCTCCAGGCGGTGGTGGCGCTGCGGCTCCTCATGCGCGCCGACGCGGCGGGCCTCATCCCCGCGGTGGAGGCGCTGCTCGCGACGAGCACGGTCCGCGAGCTCATCCGCGACCGCTCCAAGATCACCGAGCTCAAGAGCTACATGGAGACCGCCGGCTCGGATCTCGGGATGAACAGCTTCGACCAGTACCTGTACCGGCTCCACGAGTCGAAGCACATCTCGCTCGACAGCGCGCTCGCGAACGCCACGAACCGCGCCGACCTGGAGCGGCGGATCCTGATGGAGACGGGGGGCCGCACCGCGTGACCCTCGCCGCACCAGCGGCGTCGCGCGTCCTCGTGGTCGGCTCGGACGCGGACGTCTCGATCGCGCTCCACCTGCACCTCGAGCGGGCGGGCTACGCGATCCACTGCATGCCCGGCCCCGCCGAGCTGGAGGCGATCGTGCGCGCGGTCGCGCCGCACGTGCTCGTGCTGCTCCTGCCCGCCGCGCCCGACGGGAGCTGGGGGCCCGCGCTCTCCACCGCGGCGAACACCGCCAAGGTCGGGGTGCGCGTCGTGATGGTGGCGCCCTCGCGGGAGGTGGTCGAGCCGCTCGCCGCGGTGGCGGGCGCCGAGCGCGCGCTGGCCCGCGCGGAGGTGCTCTCCCGCCCGCTCGTCGTGGTGGAGCGGACCATCGGCGCGGTCCCGCCCGGCGCCGTGTCGTCCCCCTCGCCCGCCCAGCGCCCGGCGCCGGCGCCAGCGCCCACGCACTCCCTCGCCGACGCGGCGGGGCCCCTCGCGGCGCCACGCCCGCGCACGAGCCCCGTCGATCTGATGGCGCTCATCGACGAGGAGCTCGTGGACGAGCCGCGCTCGCGCCCCGTCCCGACCCGCGTCGAGGTGACGGTGAGCCTCGTCTCGGAGCACAACTTCTACGTCGGGCCGACGCGGCGGGTGGACTCGGGCGGCGTCTTCATCGCCACGGCCATGCCGCCCCCCACCGGCACGCGGCTCCAGGTGAGGCTCGGCCTCGCCGACGGGCGCCGGATCGACCTCGAGGGCGAGGTCGCGTTCGTCCGCGAGAAGAGCGCGACCATCGGCCGCCAGCCGACCGGCTGCGGCGTGAAGCTCTTCAACCTGCCGGGCTGGGCGGTCGACGCGATCGACCGCTTCGTGCTGGCGCGCCAGCCGATCGTCTATTCCCCGCAGTAGCCGCGCCGCCCGGGGCCGCACCGGGAGCTCTCGGATCCCGCGGCGCGAACCCGCCGGCGCGACGGGCGAGGACGGCCGCCGCGGCGCCCTGACCTAGTCGTCCACCGGACGATCCGTGCGCCTCACGCCCAGCAGGTAGGGCTGGATGAAGCCGTCGAGGTCGCCGTCCAGCACGTCGTCCACCTTGCCCGTCTCCACGCCGGTCCGGAGATCCTTCACCATCCGGTACGGCTGCAGGACGTAGCTGCGGATCTGCGAGCCGAAGTCGATGTCCTTCTTGGCCGCCTCGACGACGTCGCGGGCCTCGGCGCGCTTCTTCTCCTCGAGGTCGTAGAGCTTCGCGCGCAGGATCTTCCAGGCGACGTTGCGGTTCTTCTGCTGCGAGCGCTCGTTCTGGACCGCGACGACGAGCCCGGTCGGGATGTGCGTGAGGCGGACCGCCGAGTCGGTCTTGTTCACCTTCTGCCCGCCCGCGCCCGAGGAGCGGTAGGTGTCCACCCGGACGTCCGCCTCCTTGATGTCGACGACGATGTCGTCGTCGATCTCCGGCGTCACGTCCACCGCCGCGAAGCTCGTCTGCCGGCGCGCGGCCTGGTCGAAGGGGCTGATCCGGACGAGCCGGTGCACGCCGCGCTCCGCCTTCATGAAGCCGTAGGCGAAGTCGCCGCGCGCGATGAAGGAGGCCTGCGAGATGCCGGCCTCCTCGCCCGCCACGAGGTCGGCGGGCTCGACCGCCCAGCCTCGACGCTCGCAGTAGCGCATGTACATCCGGTACAGCATCGCGGCCCAGTCCATGGCCTCGACGCCGCCCGCGCCGCTCTTCACCTCGACGATCGCGCCGGCGCGGTCGTGCTCCCCGGAGAGCATCCGCTGGAACTCGAGGGCCTCGAGGTCCTTCGCCACGACCTCGCAGTGCTGCGCCGCCTCGGCGCGGGTGGCCTCGTCGCGCGCCTCCTCGGCGAGCTCGGCGAGCGCCTCCGCGTCGTCGAGCCCGCGGCGCACGCGGCCATAGCCCCCCGTCACCGCCTCGAGCTGGGCCTTCTCCTTGAGGAGCGCCTGCGCCTTGGCGGCGTCCGACCAGAACGCGCCGTCCTCGGAGAGCTTGGAGATCTCCTCGACCCGCCGCTGCTTGCGGTCGACGTCAAAGCGACCCCCGGAGCGCCTCCAGGCGACGGGTGAGCTCCGCGATGCGTTCGTTCGTCGGTCCGGCCATGGGTGTCCTCGGGCGTCTCGCTACGTCCGCGCGGGGCGACGGCCGGCGCGGAGCGCGGCCGCGAGCGCCGCCACGGTGAAGAGCGCGCTCGCGTAGGCGAAGAGGTCGCCGACTGTAGTGTAGGGGGTGCGCCCGCGCAAGCGCGGGACCTCGGCGAGGAGGAGGCGCGCGGGCTCGTCGGGATGGGGGGCGCGATCGAGATCGACGGGCCCGATCTCCAGCGCGCCCGGCGCGAGCTCGCCGGTGGGGAGGAGCACCGCCGAGACGCCGGCGTAGGCGGGCCGCACGACGGCCTTGCCCGCCTCGATCGCCCGCATCCGCACGATGTCGAGGAACTGGTACGGCCCCGACGAGTAGCCGTACCAGGCGTCGTTCGTGGAGTTCACGAGCAGCTCCGGCTCGAGCGGCTGGCGCGCGAAGGCGACGTTGATCTCGGGGAAGATGGCGTCGAAGCAGATCATGGGGGCGAGGCGCACCGAGTCGCCCGGCGCGGCCGGCTCCGCCGCGCGCGCGGGCGCGACGAGGCCCAGCGCGGCGCCGGCGCTGCGCCCCTCCGGCGCGGGGTCGGGCACCGCCTGCCCGCCCGGCGCGGGGAACGCGAGGACCGCGAGCTCCGCTCCCGGCGCGGAAGGCGCGAAGCTCGGCACGACCTGCTTCAGGAACGGCAGCCACTCCTGGAGCGGGACGTACTCGCCGAAGGGCACCAGGTGGTGCTTCTGGTAGCCGCCGAGGACCTCGAGCCGCGGCGTGAGGAGCAGGTTCACGTTGCCCACGCGCGAGACGCGCTCGCCGCCCTCCCCGCGCAGCCGCTCGATGGTCGCGGCGCCCAGGAGCAGGTGCGCGTGCGACAGGACCGGCAGCTCGTAGCCGGGCAGCGCGAGCGAGCGCACCCCGGGCGAGAGGTACATCGGGTACGCCGACTCCGGCCAGGCGACGAGATCCGCGCCGCGGCGGTCCGCCTCGACGGTGAGGGGGACGAGGCGGTCGAGGATGTAGTCGAAGTTGTCGCGCGCCCGGTTCTTCACCGACTGGTTCACGTTCGGCTGGACGATCCCGACGGTGAGCTTCGGCGCCTCGGCCATCCGCGCCCGCACGTGGCGCAGCCTGAGCTCGCCGTGCGCCACGACCAGGGCGAGCAGGGCCGCCGTCGCGACCACCGCCCGGCGCGGCAGGGGCCGCCCCTCGCGGCGCGCGGCGATCGCCTCGGCGATCACCGCGTTCACGAGCACCACCACCGCCGCGAGGGCGTAGACGCCGGCCAGCGCGGCGAGCTGGGCCACGGGCAGGGTCCGCACCTGCGTGTAGCCGACGTTCGCCCACGGGAAGCCGGAGAACAGGTAGTTCCGCGACAGCTCGAACGCGGCCCACACGAGCGGGAGGTGCAGGTGGAGCGGCCAGCCGAGCCGCGCCCGGATCGTCCAGGCGACGGCGAACGCCGCCGCCCAGTGGGCGGCCATGTAGAGCACGAGCAGCGTGAGCGCGACGAACGAAAGCCCGAGGGAGAGCCCCCCGAACTCGGTCATGGCGTTCGAGACCCAGTAGATGGCGACGTAGAAGTAGCCGAGGCCGGCCACGAGGCCGCGGAGGGCCGCGGCGCGCGCCGAGGGCGCCCCCCGGAGCGCGAGCAGCGCGGGCACGAGCGCGAACCACGCCACGGGCTCGAGCCAGCCCGCGGGATCCACCTGCCGGATGGAGAGGAACGGGACGACGAGCGGCAAGGCGAGCGCCAGGGCGGCGCCGGAGGCCACCGCGGCGAGGTACGGGAGAGCGCGCTTCATCGGGATCCGTGCGATCGAGGTTGTTCTTGCCGCGCCGGGCGGCGCGGCGCAACTCGTGGCCTAGCGACGCCGCCCGCTCGCCTCCGCGGGCTCGTCCTCGGGTGCGGCGGCGGGCGCGTCCTGCCCGGCGACGTAGGCGGCCGCGGCGGCGAGGTAGTAGGCGACCGCCTCGCGCACGAGGTGACCGACCGGGCGACCGAGCCGCGTGGCGGTCGTGCCCACCGCGTCCGCGAGATCGGCCGGCATGCGGACGGTGACGATGCGCGCCTGGGCGAGGGCCGCCTCCAGCCGCTCGAGCGCCTGGCTCGGCCGCGAGACGCGGAAGTCACCGGCCTCGATCATCTCCTTGATGCGGTGCGCGAGGTCCTCGCGCGTGTACCACGCGCCGTCGAGCCAGACCGACTCTGAGTCGAGGTCGATGTCGGCGAACGGGTCCATGAAGTCTCGGTCTCCGGGGCGCCGCGCGTGGGCCGGCCGCCCTCCCGGAGCGCCGCGCCGACGAGCCCCTCGGCGCGCGCGAGCTCCGCCTCCTTGCGCGCCATGCGCCTCGCGTCGGCGGGCCGCTCGTGGTCGTAACCGAGCAGGTGGAGGAGCCCGTGTGCGAGGTAACGGTCGAGCTCCGCGCCGACCGCCCGCCGCTCCTGGCGCGCCCTCCGGGCGGCGGTGTCGAGCGAGATTACCACGTCGCCCAGGAGCGGCCCATTCCCCGGCGGCTCGCTCTGCGGGAACGACAGCACGTCGGTGGCCGCGTCCTTGCCGCGCCACTCCCGGTTGAGGATCCGGATGCGCCGGTCCGTGACGAGGAGGACGGAGAGCTCCGCCTCGCCGCGCCCGACGGCGGCGAGGTAGGCGGCGGCGCGGGCGCGCAGGCGGCGCGCGGCGGCGCGCCCGCGCGGGTGCTCGGTGGCGAGCCGGACGGTCACGGGCGGGAGACGACCTGGATGGCGGGCGGCGTGCTCGGCTCCTCGCCGGAGCGCGCCGGGTACGCCGGCCGCGTGTGGTAGATGGCCTCGAGGGCGCTCACCATCGCGCCCGCGATCGCGTTGAGGTCGCGGAGGGTGAGCTCGCACTCGTCGAGCTGGCCCTCGCTGAAGATCTCGTTCACCCGCTTCGACACGAGCGCCCGCAGCGCCGCCTCGGTGGGCTCGGGCAGCGCGCGCGACGAGGCCTCGCAGGAGTCGGCGATCATGACGAGCGCCGCCTCGCGGCTCTGCGGCTTCGGCCCCGCGTAGCGGAAGAGCGCCTCGTCCGGCGGGGCCCCCCGCCCCTCGGCGGCCATCTTCAGCGCGCGCGCCCAGAAGTAGCCGACGAGCCGCGTCCCCTGGTGCTGCGGGATCGCGTCCGCGACCACCTTGGGGAGCCGCCACTGGCGCGCGAGCTCGAGGCCGTCCGTCACGTGCCGCTTGATGATGAGCGCGCTCATGCTGGGCGCGAGGGCGTCGTGGCGGTTCTCGCCGCGCTGGTTCTCGGCGAAGTAGACCGGGTTCCGGATCTTCCCGAGGTCGTGGTAGTAGGCGCACACCTTGGCGAGCAGGGGGTTCGCGCCGATGGCCTGCGCCGCCGCCTCCACCATCGAGCCCATCAGGATCGCGTGGTGGTACGTCCCCGGCGCCTGGACGATGAGCTCCTTCAGCGCGGGGTGGTTCAGGTTCGCGAGCTCGAGGAGCTTCACGTCGGTGACGTAGCCGAAGAGCCCCTCGACGGCGGGCAGGATCCCCACCACGGCGACGGGCAAGAGCAGCGCCCCGCCGGCCAGGGCGGCGCCGGCGGCGACCAGGATCTCCGCCGCGCCCTTCCCCCCGTGGAGGCCGATCGCGACGGTCACGGCGACGCCGACGACGCCCACGGCGAGGCCCGCGCGGAACAGGCCCGCCCGGTCGCGGCTCCCCGGCACGAGCCCCGCGGCCGCGAGCGAGGTGAGCGTCGCGTAGACGGCGAACGACATCGACTGCCCGGCGAGGAGCCCCGCCGAGAGCCCCGCCGCGAGCGAGAAGAGGAGCGCGGTCTCCGCGGCGAGCACCTGCCGCACGATCATGGCGCCCGCCGCGAACGGCACGAGGTAGTGCAGCGACGGCCGCGGCAGGAGCGGGAACCGCTCGTGGAGCGCGTCCGCGACGGTGAAGCCGAGGAACCCCAGCGCCAGGGTCCCGAGGAGGAGACCCGCCATGAGGATCGCGTCGCGGCGCGCGGGGCGGAAGCCCGGGAAGTTCCGGCGCGCGTAGCCCCAGAGCAGGACGACGAGGAGGCCGACGAGCGCGCCGCCGCCCAGGCGGACGTGCGTGATGTCCTCGTCCTGGCGCTGCGCGCGCATCCCGTCGAGCACGACGAGGTGCCGCGCCTCGATCCGCTCCCCGTCGCCGATGATCTTCTCGCCCCGCTTCACCGGGATGACGACCGGCTTCACGCGGGCGGCGGCCTCCGACTTCCGCCGCTCCGTCTCGGCCTGGTTGTGGACGAGGGTCGGCCGGACCATGGCCGTCGAGAGCCGCGCGATGGCGGCGCGCAGGGCAGGCGGCTCGTGCTGGAGCCGCGCCGCCGCGGTCCGCGCGACCTCCTCGCGCGCCTTCTCCACGGTGCGGACCAGGGAGACGTCGGAGAGCGTGCGCTCTCCGCGCAGCGCGCCGTCGCCGAAGGTGCGCAGCGCGAAGGCCGGGTCCCGCCCCGCGGGGAGGAGCTTCGCGTCCTCGACGACGAGCCCCTCGAGCCCCTTCTGCGCGAGCGCCGCCAGATCGTGCTCGACCGCCTCGGAGAACCGGGCCTGCGTGAGGGCCGCCACGTCCTCGTCGCGGACGAGCACCTGGAGCCGCGAGACGAACGCGTCGCGCTGGGCGGCGTAGCGCCGCTCCAGCTCGCGGGCGTCGCGGGCGGCGGGCGTGTCGCGGAGGGCGGCCTCCTCGCCCCGCATGAGCTCGAACGCGGCGTGGATGCGGGCGACCGCCTCGTCGGCGGCGCCGGAGTCGTGGTCGTAGACCGTCCGCTCGGCGGCGGCGGCCTCGGCGCGGCGGCGCGCGGTCGCCTCCGCGTCCACGATGTCGTAGTCCCGATCCGCCTTGATGGTGACCGGCGCCGGGGAGCCCAGCGCGTCGGGGCCCGGGAGCCGGTGCGCGGCGAACGGCGCGAGCAGGAGCCCTGCGGCAGTCGCGATGAGGAGGACGAGCCCGAGGCGCATGATGCGCCCGAGCCAGTCGACGCGCCGCTCGGCGAGCGGCCCGGCGGCAGCCTGCACGGGCGGCTGGGTCGTGGAGACTTCGGTCGGTTCGGGCACAGGCGCGCAGCCTCGCACCGGGGGAGCCCCCTGGCAACCGGGTCCGGTGTCCCCGATGGAACCTTCCAGGCCCCCGGTAGGCTTCCCCCGCCCGGGGTCCTACTCGCCGGCGCCCGTCCGGTCGGCGTTCCCGGCCGGCTGCGCCTGGGCCGGCGCGGTGGGCCGCTCCCGCTCCGCCTTCGCCGCCTCGGCGCGCGCGCGCCGCTCCGCCTCGAACACGTCGTAGGCGCGGACCACCTCCTGCACGAGCGGGTGGCGGACCACGTCCACCTCGCTGAACTGGCAGAAGCCGACGCCCTCCACGCCGCGCAGCACCTTCTGGACCTCGATGAGCCCCGAGCCGCGCCCGGACGGCAGGTCCACCTGCGTGACGTCGCCGGTGACGACCGCCTTCGAGCCGTAGCCGAGGCGCGTGAGGAACATCTTCATCTGCTCCTCGGTCGTGTTCTGCGCCTCGTCGAGGATGATGAATGCGTCGTTGAGGGTGCGGCCGCGCATGAACGCGAGCGGCGCGACCTCGACCGTCCCGCGCTCCATGAAGGCCGTCGCCTTCTCGTAGTCCACCATGTCGAACAGGGCGTCGTGGAGCGGGCGCAGGTACGGGTTCACCTTCTCCGCGATGTCTCCGGGCAGGAAGCCGAGCTTCTCGCCCGCCTCCACCGCCGGCCGCGTGAGCACGATGCGCTTCACCTTGCGCTCCACGAGGAACGACACCGCCATCGCCATGGCGAGGTAGGTCTTGCCGGTGCCGGCGGGGCCGATGCCGAACACGATGTCGTGATCGCGGATCGCCTGGATGTATCGCTTCTGCGCGAGCCCCTTCGGCGTGATGATCCGGTGGCGCGAGGAGACGAAGACGGTGTCGCCGAAGACCTCCTTGAGCGGCACGCCCTGGCCGGCGAGCTTCGTGGCCTGGTCGACGTCCTCGAGGTAGAGGGGATAGCCGTCCTCGACGAGCCCGTACAGCTCGCGCACGAGCCCCTCGGCCACCTTCACGCGCGCCTCCTCCGGCGCCGCCACCACGATCTGTCCGCCGCGCAGGCCGAGCTGCACGCCGAGGCGGCGCTCGATGAGCTTCAGGTGCTCGCTGTGCGCGCCGCAGAGCGCGCGAACCTTGTCGTTGTCCGGGAAGTCGAGCCGTGCCGTCTTCAGCGGTTCCGCCGCGGTCTGAACCAAGCGTCTCCTCCGGGGCCGCGCGTTTGTACGTCGCGGTCCTCGATCGCACGATAACCGCCGCGGCCCCGGCCGGCACGCGGAGGAGGTGGCTACTCCACGGGGGGCAGGAGCACGAAGCGGCCCTCGACCGTCCGGCGGTAGTACCACTCGACCGGCCACGGGTGGCGAAGATCGCGCGCGGAGGCGAGGTCCGCCTCCACGAGGGCGGAGAGGGACGGCGGGTACTCGCCGCGCTCCACGCGGTAGATCTCGAGCGCGCTCCGCAGCCGGGACGCCTGGGCGCGCGCGAGGAACCGCCGGCCGGCGTCGTCCGCCACCTCGGCGCTCGCCTGCGCGGCGAGGCCGCGCGCGTCGACCCAGGTCGCGATCCCGGCGAGCGCCGCGGCGAGGGCCACCGTCGCGACCACGCGGACCGCGGCGCGGCGCAGGCGGCTGCCCCACCCTTCCCGCCCGTACACGCCCACGGCGGAGGTCCGGCGCGCCGGGGCGATCGGCGCCAGGTAGCCGAGGTTCACGAGGGCGAGGAGCGCCTTGCACGTCTCGAACTCGCCCAGGCGCGAGAGGTCGACGATCTCCTCGACGGGCCGCCCCGGCTCGGCGAGCGCGTGGACGCGCCGCTCGTTCGGGCCCAGGCTCGCGAACTCGCCCTTCCGCTCGACGGGCTCCTCGCCGAACGCGTCGAACGCCGCGTCCACGTCGTCGCCGCCGGCGGGCGCGGAGCCCGCGCCGGCCCCGCGCTCGGCGCCGAGCGGCCGGAGCCGCTCGAACGTCATCGCGGTGGAGGTGATCCGCTTGCGGATCATCGGCCACTCGTCGACCTGGCGGAACCCCTCCATCAGGACCGACTCGGCGCGGAGCGGCGTGACGGTCGCGCGGTCCCACTCCACCTCGCCCGGCTCGAACGCGTACGTCCCGCTCTTCCAGTGGAAGAGCCGGTAGACCGTCTCGGTGGTCTGCAGCGCCGTCATCTCCTTCAGCGCCGCCGTCGAGACGAGCCCCTCCTCGACGAGGACGTCGCCGAGCCGGCGCAGGCTGCGCTTCTGGACCTCGAGCGCGTGCTGGAGGCCGTCCGGGCTCACGAGCCCGGCGCGGACGAGCAGGGTCCCGAGGCGCTCGCGCGACTTGCGGCCCGCCGACTCGGCGTGGACGACGCAGCCGTCGGCGAGGGCGATGCGGATCTCGTCGCCGCTCCCGCGAAGGTGGAGCACGCCCGTCTTGGCCTGCTGGCCGATGAGCTGGAGGATCTCCGCGATGCCGAAGTCCTTGAGGGTCCCGGTGAGCGCCATCGCCGTCTCCCTCAGCGCGTGCGGCGGAACGCGTCGCGCACCGCGAGCCCCCACGCGAGGAGCGCGAGCGGCGCCGCGACGGCGAGCTTGCCCGCGAGCACCCAGGGCGTCGCCTCGGGCGGGGGCAGGACGCCGCGCCAGAACCAGACCACGAACCCGAGGAACAGGAGCGCGAGGAGGAGCAGCGCCCCGCGCACCGGCGCGCCGCTCCAGAGCGGGCCCGCGCCGCCGCCCACGAGCGCGAGGATGCGGGCCGAGAGCGCGGAGAGGCGGGCGTGGCGCCGGATCTGCGCCTCCTTGCGGAGCCGGTCGCGGGCGTCGACGAGGCCGCGCCGCTCGAAGGCGTTCACGCACTGGCCGCAGCGGACGTCCGACGCAGGCCCGCAGCGGCGGCACGCGGCCCCGCCGCAGCCCTCGCACGCGCGCGAGGGGCCGAGGCGCGGGGCGAGCGCCGAGAGGAGCCACAGCGCCGCGAGGAACCCGACCCCCGCCCAGGGGAGCGCCGCGCGCGGGAGCGTCCCGGCGAGCCGCGCCTCCGCCCACGCGCGCACGCGCCCCGCGGCCCCGTCGGCGTTCGCGAGCGCCGCGAGGCGGCCCTCCGGGATGGGCAGATCGACGAGCCAGCGGTTCGCCGAGAAGTCGTCGTCCGAGCCGCGCGCCCGCAGGAACGCGCCGGCCTGCGCCTCCGCCTTCTCGCGGGCGGCCGCGCTGCGGTCCATCTCCGCGGTGCGCAGGTAGAGCTTCGAGAGCCCGTAGCTCGCGGCGCCCTGCACGAGCGGGTCGCCCGCCGCGCGGTCCGACGCGGCGAGGTACGCGGCCCGCGCGCCCTCGAGATCGCCCGCGAGGAACAGCGCGTTGCCGAGGTTCACCGAGAGCTCCGGAGCGCGCTCGTCGGCGGCGGCCGCCGCGCGGTAGTGCCGGAGCGCACCGGCGAGGTCGCCGCGCCGCTTCGCGAACCTCCCCAGGGCGGCGTGGACCACCGCCGGGGCGGGCTCGCCGGCGGCCGCCTCGAGCGCGGCGGCGTCCTCGTCGGAGGCCGCCCCGTGCTCCACCGCCTGGACCCGCTCCGCGAGCGTGCCGGTCCAGGCGGTCGCGCGCGCCGCCGCCCCGGAGGCCCACGGCACCGCGAGCAGGGCCGCGAGCGCCGCGGTCGCCACGGCGCGCTCCGCGCGCGCGAGGTAGGGCCAGGCGGCGAGCGCCAGCACCGCGAGCGCGACGAGGGGCCCGAGCCCGAACGCGAGCGGCGCCAGGAGCAGGACGATCGCGAGGAAGCCGGCCTGGACGCGCGCGGTCCCGCGCACGAGCGGGAGGTGATGGAAGTCGTGGACGAGCAGGGGGAGGCGTCGCGCCAGCAGGAGGACGAGCACCGCGACGGCGCTCGTGATCGCCGCCGCGAGCGCCGCCGCGAGGACGTCGGCCAGGAACGCGCGCCGCGTCTGCGGATCGCGGGCGGCGGCGACCGCGGTGTCGCGCAGCGCGCCCGCGACGGGCGCGGCCCGGCCCGGCGCCTCGGCGAGCCGCGCGAGCGCGAGCGCGAGGTGCGCGTCCGGCAGGTCCGGCGCGAGCGCGACCGCGAGCTGGGCGTGGGCCACGGCCTCGGCGACGAGGTCCGACGCGAGCGCGCGCGAGACGGCGCGCGTCTCGGCGACCGCGAGCGGGACGAGGTTCTCGATCCCGAGCTCGCGCTGCGCGCCGAGCAGCGCCTCGGCCGCCGCGTCGGCGCGGGCGGGATCTCCGTCGCGGAGCGCGTCCCGCCGCTCCGCCCAGCGCCGCATGAGCTGGGCGTAGGTGGTCGAGACGGGCACGATGCGCCGCGCGCGCTCCGCCGGCGGCAGGCGCACCTCCGACGCAGGGGGCGGAGCGGCGCTCGGGCCGGGGCGGACGGACGCGTCGGAGGGCGGCACGTCGGCCGGGACGGGCGGGGACCGCTGCGCCGAGCCGGCCGCTCCGGGAGTGGAGAGCGTCCCGCCTCCGGCAGGCCGCGCAGCGGCGGGCGCGGGCGGCACCAGCGTGGGCACGGCCTCCTCGGCCGTCTCCTCCCCCTCCACGACGAGCCTCGGGGGCGCGAGCTGCGCGGCGGCGAGGACCGGCGCGGCGAGCGAGAGGAGCGCGACGAGGAGGATGGGCGATCCGCGGTGGGCCACGCGAGAACGGGATGCTAGCACGCCCGCTCCTGGGCTAAGAAGACGCGACCATGTCGCGCGCCACCGATGCGATCGAACGTCTCCTCGGGATCATGGAGCGGCTACGCGGACCCGGAGGCTGCCCGTGGGATCGCGAGCAGACGCTGCGGAGCCTCCGGCCTTACGTGCTCGAGGAGACGTACGAGGTGCTCGAGGCGATCGACGCGGGCGACGCCCGGGAGCACTGTGAGGAGCTCGGCGACCTCCTCCTCCAGATCGTGTTCCAGGCGCAGCTCACGCGCGAGCAGGGCCAGTTCGACTTCGCAGACGTCGCGAACGCCATCTCGAACAAGCTCGTGTCGCGCCACCCTCACGTGTTCGGCGACGTCGCGGTGAAGGACGCGGACGACGTGCTCCGGCAGTGGGCGGCGCTGAAGCGCGAGGAGAAGCGCGCGAAGGGGCGCGGCGAGAGCGTGCTCGAGGGCGTGCCGCGGGAGATGCCGGCGCTCGCCCGCGCGGACCGGCTCACCGAGAAGGCGAGCCGCGTCGGCTTCGACTGGCCGGACGCGGGCGGCGCGAGAGAGAAGCTCTCGGAGGAGATCGGCGAGCTCGACCAGGCGATCGCCTCGGGCGACCGCGACGCGATCGAGCACGAGCTGGGGGACGTCCTCTTCGCCGCCGCGAACCTGTCCCGCAAGCTCGGGATACCTGCAGAGGAGGCCCTTCGGGGGACGGTCGCTCGCTTCATAGCGCGCTTTTCCCACATCGAGCGCGAGCTCGCGCGCCGCGGCGTGCCCCACGGCGGCGCCTCCCTCGACGAGATGGACGCCCTCTGGAACGAGGCGAAGATCTTGGAGGCCAAGGCGAAATCGCCAGCCGATCCGGCCGTCACCGAGCCGCCACAGGGTTTGGGGAAAGAACGTGGATAAGTCTGTGGGCAGCCCCCTCGGAAGGCGGATTTTCGCGGGTGCGGCGGGCTCTGCTGCATTTTGCGGCGGTCGCGAACCTGTGTGATTCCGGTCGCTTGTCCTTGGACACACCCACGAACGTCCACATCCGGGAGTCAAGTGACCCGCGAGGATTCCCGCTTCTTCGCCGCCGGTGGATAACTCTCCTCCCCCTGTGTCTCCCAGACCCGCACCCGACGTGGGACAGCCGTTCGGGTAATGCGCGGGTGGTTGCAGGAGAAGGGCGCGTGCGACCGCCGCTGCGCTCTGCCGCGCCGCCCTAGGGCATGCGGCGCGAATGGGCCGCGGGACCGCATGGCCGTAGGGGCCGCGGAGCACGCCCGCGGTCGAGGCGAACGGTCGCTGCGCGCCGGCCTGCGCGACGCCGCGCAGCCGAGCGGTCATAACCCCTTGACGTCGCTCGCGATGGACGGTAGATAGCGCGCCCTCGTACCCCTATAGAGCACAGAGGTCAGCTTGGCGAATACCGCATCGGCCGAGAAGCGAAACCGTCAGGCGCAGAAGCGCCGCGCCCGCAACGTCCAGGTCCGCACCGGCGTGAAGAGCGCCGTGAAGAAGGCGCGCGAGGCGATCACCCAGGGTGACGCCAACGCTGCCCGCGACACGTTCAAGGCCGCGGCCCGCGCGCTGGAGAAGGCGACGTCGAAGGGCGTCGTGCACAAGAACGCGGCGTCGCGGAAGATCTCGCGGCTCGCGAAGGCGGCCGCCAAGGCCGCCGCCGCGAAGTAGGCGGAGCTACCGCTCGAACGCGCGGAGGAGGTCGCGCGCCGCGTCGCCCGCCACCCGGCGGAGCGCGAGCGCGCGGCGCCCCTCCGTCTCGAGCGCGTCGTTCACGCGACGACCCTGCGCGTCGAGCGCCGACACGCCCGCGAGGTAGTCGGCGTCGCGCCGCACCGTCCGCTCCGACACGGTCGCGCCGTCCACGACGAGGCGCGCCTTCACCACCACCCCGATGCGCCAGGTGGAGCCGTCCGGCGAGGACGTCCCGGGCGCGGTCGCGCGCACCTCTCCGACGATCTCCGCAGGCGCGCCGGGCCCCGCCGAGGCGCCGCGGCGCGCGAGCTCGTCCCGCAGCGCCGCCGTCAGCTCAGCCCCGAGCGACGCCTCCGTCGAGAGGTTCTCGAACGGCTGGACGTGGACGCGCTCCGCGCCGCCCTTCGCGACGTAGCGGTTCTCGAAGCCGTAGCCGCAGCCGGACAGCGCGAGCACCAGCGCGAGCGCCGCCAGGCCCGCGGGCGGTCGGGCTCCGCGTGGGGAGGCTGCCGGCCGCATCGGCGACCCCTGCCGCACCTCGTGTCGCCAGCGCAAGCGCAGGGGCGGCCGGCTGAGGCCGCCCCGGAGCGCGCCGGGGGGGTGTGGGGGGGTAGCCAGCCTCATCGGCTACCCCACCACAAAGTTGATCAGCCGCTTCGGGACGAAGACGACCTTGCGGATCGTCTTGCCGTCGAGGTGCGCCCTCACCCGCTCCTCGCCCTCCGCGAGCGCGCGGACCTCGGCCTCCGCGGCGGCGACGGGCGCCTGCACCTCACCGCGAAGCTTGCCGTTCACCTGGACGGCGATCGTGACCACGTCCGCCGCGACGAGCGCGGGGTCGAAGGTGGGCCACGGGTGCTCCGCGAGCAGCTCCTCGCGCACCGACGGGCCGAGCACCTCGTGCCAGAGCTCCTCGGCCGCGTGCGGCGCGAAGGGCGCGAGCAGCGTCGCGACCGCGAGGAGCGCCTCGCGCACGGCGGCCCGCTCCGGATCGGCGCCCGGCTCGAGCGCGTAGAGCGCGTTCACGAGCTCCATCAGCGCGGCGATGCTCGTGTTGAACTTGAGATCGCCCTGGAGCCCGTCGGTGACGCGCTTGATCGTGCGGTGCGTCTTGCGGCGGAGCTCGAGGAAGTCACCCTGCGCCTGCGCGAGCGCGGCCTCGGGCGCGCGGAAGCACTCCTGCCGCGCGTGGAAGATGCGCCACACCCGCGAGAGGAACCGGAACAGGCCGTCGACCTGCTCGTCCGACCAGTCGATGTCCTTCTCCGGGGGCGCGGCGAACAGCATGAAGAGCCGGACCGTGTCCGCGCCGAACCGCGCGACCATGGGGCCCGGGGCGACGACGTTGCCCCAGCGCTTCGACATCTTGCGGCCGTCCGGGCCGTTCACGATGCCCTGCGTGACGAGCCGCTTCACCGGCTCGTCCTCCTGGACGAGCCCGAGCTGGTGCATCACCCGGTGCCAGAAGCGGAAGTACAGCAGGTGCATCACGGCGTGCTCGGGGCCGCCGACGTACACGTCGACGGGGAGCCAGCGCTTCGCCTCGGCGGGATCGAACGGCCGCGTGTCGTCCTTCGGCGAGAGGTAGCGCGCGTAGTACCAGGACGAGTCTACGAACGTGTCCATCGTGTCCACCTCGCGCCGGGCGGGCTTGCCGCAGCGCGGGCAGGTGGTGTTCACGAACGACGGCACCTTCGCGAGCGGCGGCTCGCCGGTGCCGGTGATGAGCGCCTCCGCCGGCAGCGTCACCGGGAGCTGATCCTCGGGGACCGGCACGGCACCGTGGTCGGGGCAGTAGACGATGGGGATCGGCGTCCCCCAGTAGCGCTGGCGCGAGAAGCCCCAGTCGCGCAGGTGCCAGCGAACCGTGGCCTGGCCGAAGCCGCGCGTCTTCGCCTCGGCGGCGAGCTTCTCGCGCGCCGCCGCGCTGTCGAGCCCGGACGCGTCGCCGGACGCCTCGAGCACCCCGTCGGCCGTGTACGCCTCGGTCAGCGCGTCGCCCGCGGGGAGCCGCTCGCCCCGGGCCGGCTGGATGACCACGCGGATGGGCAGCCCGTACTTGCGCGCGAACTCGAAGTCACGCTGGTCGTGCGCCGGCACGCTCATAACCGCGCCCGTCCCGTACTCGGCGAGCACGAAGTTCGCGATCCAGACCGGGACCTCCTCGCCGGTGTACGGGTTCACCGCGTGCGCGCCGGTGAAGACGCCCTCCTTCGGCGCCGCCTCGCCGGTCCGCTCCGCGGCGTCGGTCTTGCGCATGCGCTCGACGAAGGCGCGCACCTCCGCCTGCCGCTCGGGGCGCGTGAGCCGCTCGACGAGCGGGTGCTCGGGCGCGAGGACCACGTAGGTGCAGCCGTGGATCGTGTCGACACGCGTGGTGAAGACCTTGATCGGCCCCTGCCCCGGCACCGCGAAATCCACCTCAGCGCCGACGCTCTTGCCGATCCAGTTGCGCTGCATCGTGATGATGCGCTCGGGCCACTCCGTGAGCCCGTCGAGCCCGTCGAGCAGGTCCTGGGCGAAGGCGGTGATGCGGAAGGCCCACTCCGGGATCACCTTCTCCACCACCGGCGAGCCGCAGCGCTCGCAGCGGTTGTCCTCGACCACCTGCTCGTTCGCGATGACCGTCGCGCAGCCGGTGCACCAGTTGGCCTTCCCCTCGCGCCGGTAGACGATCCCGCGCTCGAGCATCTTCAGGAAGAACCACTGGTTCCAGCGATAGTAGGACGGGTCGGCGGTGACGACCTCGCGGTCCCAGTCGAACGCGTAGCCGAGCTTCTTCATCTCGGCGCGGAAGGCGACGATGTTCTCGCGCGTCCGCTCGGCCGGGTGGCGTCCGTCCTTGATGGCGGCGTTCTCGGCGGGGAGGCCGAGCGCGTCGAAGCCGATGGGGTGCAGCACGTCGTGGCCGCGCATGCGCAGGTAGCGCGCGAGCGCGTCGCCGATGGTGTAGACGCGCGCGTGCCCCATGTGCATCGCGCCGGAGGGATAGGGGAACATCTCGAGCACGTAGCGCTTCTCGGCGTCGGGGCGGCGGCCGGCGTGGAAGGCGCCCGCCCCCTCCCAGCGCGACTGCCAGCGTGGCTCGATCGACTGCGGCTCGTAACGCTCGTTCATCGCCATAAGGGGCGGCGATATTACCGGACGTCGGGGTGTTCGTCTGCCCTTCGTGAGGAACGGCGCCCCCGTCCGCGCCACGCCGCGAGGCCCCGCCGGCCGCCGGGCGTTCGGTTATAGTGCCCGCCGCCAGAGCGCCCCGAAGCCCACGGAGCCCACCGCATGTTCCCGCCCGTCCACATCGCCGACATCGCCCAGCACGAGGGGAAGGAGGTCACCCTCCACGGCTGGCTGTACAACCGCCGCTCGTCCGGGAAGCTCCACTTCCTGCAGGTGCGCGACGGCACGGGCACCATCCAGTGCGTCGTGTTCAAGGGGAACGTGACGCCGGAGGTGTTCCGCGAGGCCGACCACCTGCCCCAGGAGACGAGCCTCACCGTCACCGGGCTCGTGAAGAAGGACGACCGCTCGCCCATCGGGTTCGAGCTCGACGTCCGCGACCTGAAGGTCGTCTCCCTCCCGGCGCAGGAGTACCCGATCGGACACAAGGAGCACGGCGTCGCGTTCCTCATGGAGCAGCGGCACCTCTGGCTCCGGTCGCAGCGGCAGCAGGTGATCCTGCGCGTGCGGCACACGGTCGAGAAGGCGATCCGCGACTTCTTCGACGCGCGCGGCTTCACGCTCGTCGACGCGCCGATCTTCACGCCCTCCGCCTGCGAGGGGACCTCCACGCTCTTCGAGGTCCCCTACTTCGATCTCGGCAAGGCGTACCTGACGCAGTCCGGCCAGCTGTACATGGAGGCCGCGGCCATGGCGCTCGGGAAGGTCTACTGCTTCGGCCCGACCTTCCGCGCCGAGAAGTCGAAGACGCGCCGCCACCTGACCGAGTTCTGGATGGTCGAGCCCGAGGTCGCCTTCATGGACCTCGACGGCGACATGCAGCTCATGGAGGAGTTCGTCTCGCACGTCGTCCAGACGGCCCTCGCGAAGCATCGCAAGGAGCTCGCGGCCGTCCTCGAGCGCGACGTCTCGAAGCTCGAGAGCGTGAAGCCGCCGTTCCCGCGCATCACGTACACGGAGGCGGTCGAGGTGCTGCAGAAGGCCGGTCACCCGATGAAGTGGGGCGACGACATCGGCGGCGACGAGGAGACGGTCATCGCGAAGCAGTACGACCGCCCGGTGATGGTCCACCGCTACCCGGCGGAGATGAAGGCCTTCTACTTCAAGAAGGACCCGACGGATCCGAAGGTCGCGCTCGGCTGCGACGTGCTCGCGCCCGAAGGGTACGGCGAGATCATCGGCGGGGGCGAGCGCGAGAGCTCGCTCGAGACGCTCGAGGCCGCCATCGCGCAGCACCAGCTCCCGAAGGAGGCGTTCGAGTGGTACCTCGACCTCCGCCGCTACGGGACGGTGCCGCACGCGGGGTTCGGCATGGGCGTCGAGCGCTGCGTCGCGTGGATCTGCGGCCTCCACCACGTCCGCGAGACCATCCCGTTCGCGCGGATGATGGAGCGGATCACGCCGTGAGCGGCGCCGGCTGATCCTGATCTTCCACGAGAGAGAGGGGCTCCGGCGATGAGCCGGAGCCCTGTCCGGTCGCCGCGGGATCAGCTACGCGTCGACACCTTGGGCATCGGGCAGGTGCTGAGGCCGAAGAGTCGGTACAGCGGGCAGAACCCGACGAGCCCGGTGAGAAGCGGGATGACGCCGATGAGCCCGATGAGCGGGCGGGGGCCGGCGACGGTGAGGGAGAGGAGCGCGAGCCCGACCACCACGCGGATGGTCCGGTCCAGAATGCCTTCGTTCATCATGTTTACGACCTCCTGCACCGGAGAGTGCCGCCGCCCGCCGGAGGATTCGCGGGCCGGCGCTTCTGGCGCTCGCGAATCCTTTCCGCGTCCGCGGGACTCGCAACGGAAGGAACGATGCTCGGCGCGCCGACGGACACCAGTGACGAGGAGCTGATCCGCCGGAGCGCGGCGCGCGACCGCGCCGCGTTCGACGCCCTGGTCGCGCGCCACGGCGGCGCGCTCCTTCGCTTCGCGACGCGCAGCTGCGGGACGGAGGTGGAAGCCGCCGACGCGCTGCAGGACGGGCTCCTCGCGGCGTGGCGCGGCGCCGGGACGTTTCGCGGCGACGCCAGCGCGCGCACCTGGCTCTTCCAGATCGTGCTCCACTGCTGCCGCCGGCGCGCGCGCCGGCGTGCGGGCGAACCGGAGCAGCACGCGCCCGTCGAAGCCGCCGCCGATCTCCCCGGAGCCGATGCGCCCGAGGCGCGGGTCGCGGCGCTGCAGGCCGGCGCCGCCCTCGAGCAGGCGCTCGCGTCGCTACCCGCGGCGGCGCGGGAGGTGCTGCTGCTCCGGGATGTCGAGGGGCTGTCGGGCGCCGAGACCGCGGCGGCGCTATCCATCGACCTCACCGCGATGAAGAGTCGACTCCACCGGGCGCGGCTCGAGCTCAAGGCCCGCGTCGAGGAGCGCCTCGGCCGCGCGCTCTCGGAGGTGCTGCCGTGACGATCGAGAACGAGAAGGTGATCGCGGGGCTCTCCTGCAGCGACGTCCTCGCGCGGCTCTCCGACTACGTCGACGGCGACCTTCCGGCGGAGGAGCGAGGGCGCGTCGAGGACCACCTGCGCGCGTGCGAGGGCTGCGCGCGGTTCGGTGGGGAGTTTGCGGCGACGGTTCGCGGGCTGCGCACCCACCTCGGCGCGCCCGCCAGCGTCTCCGGCGAGCTGAAGGACCGGCTCCGCCGGGCGCTCGACGACGACGGCGCGCCGTAGGGCCCCCGAGCATCTTTCGACGCTGTTGGTCCTGGTTCGACGGTTCGTCGTACAGTGACCGTCCAGGTCATCTGCAATGGCACCTCCCCTCGTCTTCCTGCCCGGCGCCGGCGGAAGTGAGTCGTTCTGGGAGCCAGTCGGACAGCGGCTGGCCGACCTGGGCGACGTCGTCCTCTTCGGCTACCCCGGGTTTGGCGGGGTCCCCGCCGATCCTGGCGTGAAGTCGCTGGACGACCTTTACCGCTGGATCGTCGCGCGCCTCCCTGCAGGAGCGAGTCACGTCATTGCGCAGTCGATGGGCGGAATCTTCGCCGCACGTCTGGCGCTGGAACATCCGGAGCGGGTTGAACGCTTGGTCCTGGTCGCGACCTCGGGCGGCATCGACGTACGACGGCTCGGCGCAGCGGAATGGCGTCACGACTACCGAGCGTCGTTCCCGGACGTGCCGAGCTGGTTCATCGACGACCGCACCGACCTCACGCATCGGCTCGCGGGGATCCGTGCACCGACCCTCCTGCTGTGGAGCGACTCGGATCCGATCAGCCCGCCCGCCATCGCTCATTTCCTTGCCGAGCGCATCGGGGGCGCTCGCGTCGTCACCGTGCCGGGCGGGACTCACGCGTTCGCGAACGAGCGTCCAGACGAGGTCGCGACGATCATCAGGTCCCACCTGGTACCGGTACAGCGGCCCTGACGCCGTGCCGCTCCGGCGAGGCGACGACGACCGATCGTATACGGCGGCCGGGGCAGGTTATCGGCCAACTCGACATTGCTTCAATTGACGGTGAGTGTCAGACCTCCATGCCATCCTGTATTCGATGGAGGCCGCGCTCCCCACGATCGAGACGGACGCGGTGACGCCCGAAGCCTCGCTGGCCGGCTACGCGGCGCCGCTGCTCGATCTGCCGCCGCTCACCCGGGCCGAGCTCGAGACGTGGTTTCGGGGCGGGGAGCCGGAGGCCGACGCCTGCGAGCATCTCCTCGCCTGGGCCGCACGGGCTCGGGGGACGCTGGACCTCGCGATCGGCGAAGGGCTCGACGCGCTCAGGCGGGGGGACCGGCTCGCGGAGCTGGGCTATCACCTCGACGACTACGCCCGCGAGGTCCTCGATCTCGGGAAGCGCACCGCCGAGAACCTCGCCCGGCTCGGGGCTGGGCTGCGCACGCGTCCACGGCTCCGGGCGGCGCTGCGGTCGGGGCTCGTCCGGGTCCGCGCTGCGGAGACGGTGCTGCCGGTCGCGGTCGGCGAGGCCGAGGCGCGCTGGGTCGAGCGCGCCAGCGTGCAGACGGTCCGCGAGCTGGAGGAGGCGGTCCGCGCGGCGCGGGCGGAGCCGGCCGCCGGCGAGGAGGAGTGGGTGCGGCTGCGCACGCATCTGCCGCTGAACGAGCGGCTGGTCGTGGACGAGGCGCTCGCGGCCGCGCGCGAGCAGGTGCCGGGCTCGACCCGGATCGAGCAGCTGGAGGCGCTCGCGCAGGAGTACCTCGCCGAGTTCTCGTCCGACGGCGACTCCCACGAGCCGCGCTCGCTCGGGCCCGGGTTTGGCGCCGTGGGCCCCGGTCACTCCTCGCGGCGCGCGGGGGACGGAGCCGAGACCGGCCGATGGGCGGCGCTCCCCCCAGTACCCGAGCTCGCCGCGCCTGACGTTCCGTTCGACGAGACCTCGACGGCGCAGGAGCTCGACGAGCGGCTCCGCGCGCTCGGCCGCCTGCGTTCCGGGTGGGATCGCCTCATCGGATTCTGCGGGTACGCCGTGAAGCGGAGCGGGATTCCGGTGCTCCTGGGCTACGACGGCTTCCGCGAGTACGTCGAGGAGCGGCTGGGGCTCCCCGCGCGCGCGGTGGAGCAGCGCGTCGCGCTCGAGAAGCGGCTCTGGGAGTCGCCGGCGCTCCGGGAGGCGCGGCGGCAGGGCGTGTCGTACGAGAAGCTGCGGGTGCTGGCGCGAACGCCGGAGACCGACATCGCGACGTGGATCCCCCGGGCGCTCGCGGCGACCTGCATCGCCCTGAAGCGCGAGGTGGAGGGGGAGCACGAGCGGCAGATGCGTGCGCGGCAGAAGATGCTCGTTCCGTTGCCGCGCCGGGTGGCGGTGCTCCTCGCGGACGCCATCGAGGCCGTCCGGGCAAGATTCGGGCGCGTGCTCTCGACCGGAACGTGCCTCGCGGTCATCGGATTTCACTTCCTCGCGTCGTGGAGGGGTGCGGGGAGACGATCGATGACTCGTTCACAGAAGGTCCGCGCCCGAGATCACGGTTGGTGCCAGGTCCCGGGGTGCAGCCATCGCGCCGTCCACTCGCACCACATCGAGTTCCGCTCGCACGGCGGCAGCGACGATCCCGAGAACCAGGTCGGCCTGTGCGCCTTCCACCACCTGCGGTGCGTCCACGGTGGGATTCTCGCCGTGATCGGGCGGGCGCCGGACCGGCTCACCTGGCTCCTGGGCGGAACCATTTGGGAGGCGGGCACCTGCGCCGAGCCGGTGGCTTGCTGAATCGAGCAGGCCCAGAACCGCGTGGCCGCGAAAGCGCCCCTCTTCCGGGCAAGCATTCCGGCGGCGCAGGAGGCGCGTGGCGGCTCGAGCGCGGCCGCTCGCCGCCCGTTCCTCAGGCGCCGGGGCTGCATCTGGCCGTTCAGAACCGTCCCATGAGCGCGAGGCCGCGGCCCACGGGCGCGACGCCGAAGTCGCCGGACCTGCGGCGGTGCAGGAGCGGGACGGCGGTGCCGACCGCCGCCCCCGCGACGAAGCCGACCACCACGTCGCTCGGGAAGTGGTGGCCGCCCCACACGCGCTCCACCGCAACGCTCGCGCCGGCGAGCCCGGCGACGAGCCAGGGCCAGCCGCGTTCGCCGTAGCGCAGGCGCATCGTCCAGGCAGCGTCGGTGAGGGCCGCGACGGTGGTGCTCGTGTGGCCGGACCAGAAGGCCCGGTACGAGCCGGGCTGCCGGAGGTACGCGGGCTCGCCCTCGTACGCGCGGGGGATGGGGCGCTGGGTGGTGTACTTCGCGAGCGCGTTCAGGGCGCCGTTCACGGCGAGCGTCTCCGCGAACACCGTCGCATCCTCGACGAGCGCGCGGCTCCTGCCGAGCGCGGCCCAGTCGGCGAGCGGCGGGCCGAGCATCGCGAGGTACACGGTCGCGTCGCTCACGTGCGCCGCGGCGTCGTCGTGGAGGCCGATCGCCCAGCGGTCGAGCCGGTTCACCTCGCCGCGATCGCAGGGGCAGCGCAGCGCGATGAGCCGGTCCTCGAGGAGCCAGGGCACGAGGTTCCCGAGCCCGGCGATCGCGATGATCGCGCCGTCCACCGCCGGGTCGACGTGGAAGACCTCGCGCGGGGACCCTCCTGCCGCCGCGCCCGAGCCCGGCGTCGCGACCGCGACGAGCGCCGCGGTGACGAGCGCCCGGACCGCGGCGGTCCCACCTCGCCCAGGAGCCATCCCCCCCTCCCCTCCCCGCGCCCGGCGGCGCGTACCGACTGCATCATGGGGACGACGGGGCGCCCGCGCCCGGGGCGGTTCCGCTCGCCGCGTCGTTCACGATGCGCGCGAGGTTCGCGTAGTCCCGATCGAAGTGGTGACCGCCCGGGAGCACGACGCGGGCGACCCAGGGCAGGTCCACGAGGTGCGGGCAGAGGCTGTCGCTCTCGTCCGCGCCCTGCACGCACAGGAACCTCGTCGCGCCGCCCGAGGCGCGCACGGCGGCCTCCGTCGAGGTCGCCGCGCTCCGCCGGACCGACGAGAACAGATCCACCATGTGGACCTCGAACTCGGCGAAGGTCTGCGGGCCGAGCATCGCGACGAGCTTCAGCGCGGCCCGCTGGTCGGCCGGGAGGCGCGTGGCGACGAACGGCACGATGTCGGCGCCGCGCGAGTAGCCGATGAGGACCAGCTCCCGCCGGCCCCAGGCTGCGCCGTAGTGCGCGAAGATCCGCGCGACGTCCTTCGCGGTCTCGTCGGGCGTGCGCCGCCGCCAGAAGTAGCGGAGCGAGTCGAGCCCGACCACCGAGACACCGACGTCGGAGAGCGCGCGGCTCATCCCCTTGTCGAGCCCGACCCACCCGCCGTCGCCGGTGAGGAGCACGGCGAGGCGCGGTCCAGGCTTCGCCGCGGGGACCTCGACGAGGGGCAGGTTCTTCACGTCGGGGGGCGGAGCTGCGGCCGCCGGCGGCGCGGGGTCGGGGGGCCGGTCTCCCCCGGCGGCTTGCGCCTCCGCTCGCGGCGGCGCGGCGGGCGTTCCCGCCGCCGGCCGCGACGGAGCCGCCTCGGCGGCGTCACACTGCGCCTCGATGCGGTCGATCTCGTCCCCGGCGGCCGCGGCCCAGCTCGACACCGGCACGAGCGCGTGGCCGACTCCGGGAAGGACCGTCACCGCGAGGGCGCGGCCGCGCCCGAACGCCTGCGCGCTCGCCGCAGGACAGGCGCGGTCTTTCGCGCCGGCCACGATCGCGAGCGGCGCGCTCGGACGGGCGCCGTCCGCGGGGAGGTCGCCCTGGGGCGTGCTGCGCGGCGCCGGCCCCGCGCCGGCGCAGAGCGGCACCCCGAGCGGCTTGCCCGGGCACGGCGCGAGCGCGACCGCCCCCGCGAACGTGCCCTCGGGCGCCTGGGCGAGGGCGGCCCACGTCGCCGCGGCGCCCTGCGAGTGCCCGACGACGTACGGCCGGACGTACTCCTCGAGCCCGAGCTCCTTCTCGAGGTGTTGCGCGAGCGCCTCGAGATCGCCCGCGGGGTAGACGCAGCGGTGCTCGCGGTGGCGGGCGAGGTAGCCGGCGGTGTCGACCGCGAGCACCAGCGCCCCGCGGGCGGCGAGCGCCTCCGCGAGGGCACGCCGCCCCTCGCGCACGCCCGGGCCCTCGCCGGACAGGAGCACCACCACGCGGCGCGGATGGTCCTCGGGCGCGTGGACGTGGACCGCGCCGAAGCCTCGCATCTCGAACGTGCGCGGAGACGCGCTCACGGGCGGCTGGGCCGGCGCGCTCGCCCCGAGCAGCGCGGCGACGACGAGCGGGATCATCGGGACACCACCCCTTTCAGCCCGCGCGAGACGAGGGCCGCCACGTTCGTGAGCACGAGCGGCAGCCGGAGCCCCCCCGGCGCGGCGAGGAAGCGCGGCCGCCACTCCGGGGCGAACTTCTCCTTGTACTGACGCAGTCCCTGGAAGTTGTAGAAGTACTCGCCGTGGCGGTAGAGGCGAGCGCCGAGCCGCATCCACAGGGGCGCGAGCATGCGGTCCTCGAGCCCCGAGAACGGCGCCATCCCCAGGTTGAACGCCTCGTACCCCTCGGCGCGTCCCCAGCGCATGAGCGACACGAACAGGAAGTCCATCGTCGTGCGCGGCGCGTCGGACTCGTGGCGCATGAGGTCCACCGACAGCTCGGCCTTGCGCGTCCCCGCCCAGACGTTCGCGAAGGCGACGGGGCGGCCCCCCAGGAGCGCGAGGGCGACCGGGCCTTCCTTCAGATAACGCTCGTCGAAGTAGCCGAGCGAGAAGCCCTTCTCCCGCGTGCTCCGGTCTGCGAGCCATGCGCCGGAGATGCGCTGGAGCTCGGGGAGCAAGGAGGGGACCCGCTCCGCCGGGACGAGCTCGAACGAGAGCCCCTCGCGCTCGGCGCGGTTGAACGCCTGGCGGAGCGGCCGCCGCTCCGGTCCGTCGAGCGAGAACGCGGGGAGCGGGACGATCGCCTCCTCGCCGAGCCGGTAGATCGCGAGGCCCAGGTCGAGGTAGCGCGGGAGCGCGCCGGGGCCGACCTGGTAGAAGCAGGCCCACCCGCCGTGACGGTCCGAGAGCTCGCGGAAGCGCCACGCGAGCTCGGTCGCGGCCCGCTTCGAGCCGATGGGATCCCCCATGGAGCACCAGGTCCGCCCCTCCACGCCGTACATGAGGAACGACGCGCCGTCCTCGCCGAAGAGGATCGGCTTGTCGCCGAGCAGCGCGAGGTGCGCGGTCGAGTCCTGCGCCCGATCGACGATGGGACGCAGCCGCGCGAGCTCCGCCTCGCCGGGCGGCGCGGGCTCGGGCGGCGCGGGGTGCATGAGCCTCACGACGCCGTAGAGGACGACGGCGCAGACCCCGACCACCGAGGCGCGGAGGAAGCGCGGGGCGTCGGCGTGGAAGGCGAAGTCGAACCAGAGGTCGCGCGAGTAGTCGACGTGCCGGTACGCGAAGAGCCCGATCCACACCGAGGCCCCGATGACGACGAGCACGGCGGAGATCCAGCCCGACGACAGCGGCACGTCGAGGAGCGCGCTGCGCCGGTAGAACTGGCGCCGGAACGGCAGGAGCGCGAGGAGGATGGCGGTGAGCAGCGTCGCCTCCTCCCAGTCGAGCCCCTTCGCCAGGGAGGCGACGGCGCCGGTCGCGAGGAGCCCCACGGCGAGCACCCAGGCGCCGTCGAGCCGGCGTGCCAGCGCGCGCCCGAGCAGGAGCAGCGCCGTGCCGACGAGGCTGCCGATGAGGTGCGACGCCTCGAGGAGCGCGAGCGGCACGGTGCGCCGCAGGAGGTGGAGCCGCGCGGCCTCGGCGGGCGTGGCGCCGGACACGAGCAGCACCGCGCCCGCGATCATGCTCCCCGCCGCCGCCAGCCAGGGTACGACCGGCGCGAAGGAGGCGTGCGCGCCACGCAGCACCCGGCCCAGGCGCTCGCGCCGGACCACGACCTCGTTCACCGCGAGGAGCGCGAACGCGAGGACGAAGGGTCCGAGGTAATAGACGACCCGGTACGCGACCAGGCTCGACAGCACCTGCGGCGCGGGCACCGCGGGCGTGAGCGCCGCGAGCACGATCGCGTCGAACACGCCCACCCCGCCGGGGAGCTGCGAGGCGAGCCCCGCCACCTGCGCGGCGACGAACAGGCCGACGAGGCCGGGGAGCGAGAGCGGCGAGGTCGAGGGCAGGAGCACGTGCAGCACGATCGCGGCGAGCACCCAGTCCGCCGCCGACACCGCCACCTGGGCGGCGGCGAGCGGCAGCGACGGGAGCGTCACCGAGGTCCCGCCGAGCCGGAGCTCTCGCCCGCGCGCCGCGAGCACGAGGTAGACGGCGGTGACCGCCAGTGCCGCGACGCCGAGCCCGCGCGCGACGGTCGCCGGGAGCGGCACCGGCACCCCCGAGAGGAGCGCGAGCCCGAGGAGCGGGAACAGCCCCGCCCAGAGCTGGGCGGCGGTGAAGCCCACCACCTTGGCGATCTCCGCCGGGGCGAGCCCCCACTGCGAGTAGAGGCGGAACCGCACCGAGCTCGAGGACAGGAGCGCGAACCCGACGTTGTTCCCGAAGGCGTAGGCGATGAACGAGGTGAACGCCACGCGCCCGTAGGGGAGCCGCCGGTTCGCGTAGCGCAGCGCGAGGAGGTCGTACGCGCCGAGCAGCAGGTAGTCGGCGAGCGTCACGGCGACGGCGACCGCGACCGCCAGGCGGGGCAGCGCGGAGAGCCCGCGCTCGATGTCCCGGACGTGGAAGCCGCGCAGCTCCGCGTGGAGCGACCACGCGGCCGCCCCGAGCAAGAGCGGCGGGAGCACCCCTACCGCGATCCGGCGCACGCGCCCGCGCATCGGTCCGTGGCGCGCCGGAGCGGGCCGACCTCGCCGCCCCCGCGCGCACCCTGCTCATGATGACACCGGGTCTTCCCCCGCGGTTCAACGTCCGCCTCGGGGCGTGCGGCGGCGGAGACGCACGCGGCCCGGGGACTCGGGCGCCGAGGGTCCCCTCACGCCCGCGCCGGAACGGGACGCGGGGCGGGCGTCAGCGGAGGACGCCGCCCACGTGCGGCAGCGCGCGCGCGCGCCGCGGCATCTCGACCCGCGAGGGTGGGGCGATGACCTCGACCTCGACCGCGAGCGTGTTGCGCGCCGCGGCGAGCTCGCGCTGGAGCTGGCGCGCGTCGCCGAGGAGCACCTGGCGCCGCACGGGGCGCGAGAGGCTCGCCTCGAGCCAGAGGCGAGCCGCGAGCGAGGGGTCGCCCCCGGCGAGCGGGGGCATGGCGACGGCGAAGGCCTCGCTGCCCGCCCGCGCGAGCGCCTCGAGCCCGGCGCGCGCCGCGGGCAGGAACGCCTCGGGCGTGAGCGGAGCGTCCGGCAGCCCGAAGCAGAACAGCCGCGTGGGCGCGATCCGGCCCCCGGTCGGCAAGAGGAGCGCCTCGCCGCGGCCTGCGTGGAACAGCTCGTTCCGGATCGTGCGCGAGATGGCGCCGCACATCCGCCAGTCGATGAAGCCCGCGAACCCCTGCAGCGGCCGCTCGGGCCCGACGAAGACGCCGACGGCGTCCACGTCGAGCGCGTCGATCGCCGGGAGCCCCAGGTCCGCCACCTCGATCTTCAGCGCCACGCCGATCCCTTCTCCTACCGGTCCGCCCGGCGCCGCTCGGGCGGAAGGCCGGCGGCAATCTTGTCGAGGACGCCGTTCACGAAGGCGCCCGAGCTCTCCGAGCCGTACTTCTTGCCCAGCTCGATGGCCTCGTTGATCGCCACCTTGATCGGCACGTCCGTCTCGAGGAGCTCGTACGTCGCGAGCCGGAGCACGTTGCGATCCACCTTGGCCATGCGATCGAGCCGCCAGTGCGACGAGACCTGCTCGATGGTGTCGTCGAGGGTGCGGCGGTGCGCGGCGACCCCGCGCACGAACCCCTCGGCGAGCTCCATCACCTCCCGCTCCACCGGCTCGAAGCTCTTCCAGAACCGCGCGAGGGCCTCATCGATGCCCTCGGCGGCGACGTCGATCTGGTACAGCGCCTGCAGCGCGCGCTCCCGCGCTCTCGTACGCTTCAGCGACACGTTCACTCCGCCCGGCGCGGAGACGGGACCTTCCCCGCCTCCCTCAGCACGTTCGCCTGCTCGATGGCGGCGACGGCCGCCTCGGCACCCTTGTTGCCGGCCTTCACGCCGGCGCGCTCGAGCGCCTGCTCCATCGTGTCGCAGGTGAGGATCCCCATCGAGACCGCGCACTCGGCCTCGAGCGCGACCTGCGCGACGCCCTTCGTCGCCTCGCCGGCCACGTACTCGAAGTGCGGCGTGCCGCCCCGGATCACCGCGCCGAGCGCGACCACCGCGTCGTAGCGCCCGCTCCGCGCGACGCGCCGGAGCAGCGAGGATAGCTCGAAGGTCCCCGGGCAGCGGAACACGTCGATGTCGGCGTCCTTCACGCCGTGGCGGCGGAGCACGTCTGCCGCGCCGAGCAGGAGCTGCTCGGTGACGAGCGAGTTGAACCGCGCGACCACGAGCCCGACCTTCAGCCCGGTCGCGACGAGCGAGCCTTCGTAGAAGTTCATCGCTTCCTTCCTTTCGCACGGGACGCCGTCTTCCGCGCCGGCGCCGGGGGCGCGAGCGTGAGGAGGTGGCCCATCTTGTCCCGCTTGGTGATGAGGTACGCGCGGTTGCGGCGGGTGGCGGGCATCTCGATGGGCACGCGCTCCAGGACCTCGAGGCCGTAGCCCTCGAGCCCGATGATCTTCTTCGGGTTGTTCGTGAGCAGCCGCATCTTCCGCACGCCGAGGTCGCGGAGGATCTGCGCGCCGATGCCGTAGTCGCGCAGGTCCGGCTTGAAGCCGAGCCGCACGTTCGCCTCCGCGGTGTCGTACCCCTCGTCCTGGAGGTTGTACGCCTTGAGCTTGTTCGCGAGCCCGATCCCGCGGCCTTCCTGGTCGAGGTAGAGCAGGACGCCCTTCCCCGCCCGCTCGATCTGGCGCAGGGCCGCCTGGAGCTGCGGGCCGCAGTCGCAGCGCTCGCTCCCGAACACGTCGCCGGTGAGGCACTTCGAGTGCACGCGGACGAGCACCGCCTCGCCCTCGCGCCACTTGCCCTTCACGAGCGCGACGTGCTGATGCCGGTCGACGTCGTTCTCGTACGCCACCGCCCGGAACTCGCCGTACTCGGTCGGCAGCGGCGCGTCCGCGGCCCGCCGGACGAGCGTGTCCTTCAGCATGCGGTAGGAGATGAGGTCGGCGACCGAGACGATGGGCAGGTCGTGCTCGGCGGAGAGCTTCTCGAGCTCGGGCATCCGCGCCATCGTCCCGTCGTCGTTCATCACCTCGCAGATGACGCCCGCGGGCTTCATCCCCGCGAGCCGGGCGAGGTCCACCGAGCCCTCGGTCTGGCCGGCGCGCACGAGCACGCCGCCCTTGCGCGCGCGGAGCGGGAAGACGTGGCCCGGCCGGGCGAGATCCTCGGGGCGGGCGTCGTCGCGCACCGCGGTGAGGATCGTGTGGGCGCGGTCCTTGGCGCTGATCCCGGTGGAGACGCCCTCCTTCGCCTCGATCGACACCGTGAACGCCGTGCCGAAGGAGGAGGAGTTCGCGCTCTCGTCCACCATGAGCGGCAGGCGCAGCGCCCGGACCTTCTCCTCGGTGAGCGACAGGCAGACGAGGCCGCGCCCGTACTTCGCCATGAAGTTCACGGCGGCGGGGGTGGCCTTCTCCGCGGCCATGCAGAGATCGCCCTCGTTCTCGCGATCCTCGTCGTCCGTGAGGATCACCAGCTTGCCCGCGCGGATGTGGGCGATGGCCCGCTCCACGCGCTCCACGGCGTGCGCCGCGTGGTCCTTCACTGTCCGCTCCTCGTGCCGTAGCCCCAGCGCGAGAGGTCGGCCGCGCTGGGCCCCTCGAGCTCGCGCAGCCGCGCGACGTGCCGCGCGATGACGTCCGCCTCCAGGTTCACCTTCGTCCCCGGCCCCGCCTGGCCGAGCGTCGTGCGCGCGAGCGTCTCGGGGATGAGCACCACCTCGAAGCGATCGCGCGTCACCGCCGCGACCGTGAGCGACACCCCGTCCACGGCGATCGAGCCCTTCTCGGCCACGAGCGGCGCGATGGCCGCGGGCAGCGAGATCGTGAGCCGCGCACCCTGCCCCTCCGGCCGGCGCTGGAGGATCTCGCCGACCGCGTCGACGTGCCCCTGCACGAGGTGCCCCCCGAGCCGCTCGCCCACCGCGAGCGCGCGCTCGAGGTTGAGCGTCGTGCCGGGGCGCCACCCGCCGAGCGTCGTCCGCGAGAGCGTCTCCGGCACCGCGTCGAACGAGACCCGGCCGCCGCCGCGCTCGACCACGGTGAGGCACGCGCCCGAGCACGCGACGCTCTCGCCGAGGACGAGCTCGTCGACGGGGAGCGTGCGGGGACGTACGGTCAGCCGAGCGCCGCCCTGCCGGGGCAGGACCGCCTCGACCACGCCTAAGTCCGCGACGAGACCGGTGAACATTCGCGGCGAATCCTAGCCCCGCCGGGGGTTTTTCGCCAACAGGCCACGCGGGCCGCGGCGGGAGGGGATTCCGGTCACGAGCACGTCGTCGCCCACCCGCTCGACGCAGACGTCGGTGAGCGAGAGCGCGTCCGCCATCCGCGCCGGCCCGCGCCCCGCGACGAGCGGGATGCCGTCGCCTCCGGCGATCTTGGGCGCGACGAAGATGGCGACCCGATCGACGAGCCCCTCCTCGAGGAAGCGCGCGTGGACCCGCGCCCCGCCCTCCACGAGCAGGTGGGTCACGCCCCGCGCCGCGAGCTGGGCGAGCAGGTCCTTGAGGTCGATCCCGCCCGCGCCCCGCTTGCAGCGGAGCAGCTCGACCTTGCGGCCGAGGTCGCGGGTGCGCGGGGCGGCGTGGGCGACGAGGGTGGGCGCGGCGGAGCGCTGGCGGAAGAGGTTCAGGTCGCCGGGGAGCGAGAGATCGGTGTCGAGGACGACGCGGAGCGGATCGCGGCCGCGGCCGCCGGGGAGCCGCGTGGTGAGGCGCGGATCGTCCGCGCGCGCGGTCCCGCTCCCGACGAGCACCGCGTCCACCCGGTCCCGCAGCCGGTGCACCCAGCGGCGGGCGGCCTCGCCCGTCACCCAGCGCGCGTCGCCGGTGCGCGTCGCGATCTTGCCGTCGAGCGTGACCGCCGCCTTGAGCGTCACGTGCGGGCGCCGCTCCGTGATGTAGGTGAACCAGTGGGCGTTGAGCTCGTCGCAGGCGTCGCGGAGCACCCCGGTCACGACCTCGACGCCGGCCGCCCGGAGGCGCGCGACCCCCTTCCCGTTCACGAGCGGGTTGGGATCCGCCGAGCCGACCACCACGCGGCGCACGCCGGCCTCGATCAGCGCGACCGAGCAGGGCGGCGTGCGGCCGAAGTGGTCGCACGGCTCGAGGGTCGTGAAGAGGTCGGCGCCGCGCGCGCGCGCGCCCGCCTCGCGCAGCGCGACCACCTCCGCGTGCGGACCGCCCGCGCGGGAGTGATGGCCGCGGGCCACCACCCGGCCGTTCTTCACGAGCACGGCGCCCACGGCCGGGTTCGGGCTGGTGCGGCCGAGCCCCTTCTCCGCCTCGCGCAGCGCGACGTCCATGAAGCGCTCGGCCACCGCGCGGTCGAAGCGGGCGGCGGTGCGGGGGGCGCGGCGCGCCGGCGTCCGGCGGCCGCCGGCGGCGACCCGGCTCATCGCGTCCCCTCTCCTCCCGGCTTGGAGCCCGGCTCCCTGCGGGCGAGCCCCTCGAGCTCCGTCATGAACTCCCCGACGTCGCGGAACGCGCGGTAGACCGACGCGAACCGGACGTACGCCACCTCGTCGAGCTTCCGCAGGCGCTGCATCACCGCCTCGCCGATCGCGACGGTGCGGATCTCCCGCTCGCCGAGCTCCTGGACCTGGCGCTCGACGCCCGCGACGAGCGCCTCGATCTGCTCCGCGGAGACCGGCCGCTTCTGGCAGGCCCGCGCGACGCCCTCGACGATCTTCTTGCGGTCGAACGGCTCGCGCCGGCCGTCCTTCTTCACGACGTGCGGCAGGATCTCCTCGATCCGCTCGTAGGTCGTGAACCGCCGAGCGCACCCCAGGCATTCCCGCCGCCGCCGGGTCGCCTGCCCCTCCTGCGCCTCGCGCGAGTCGACGACCCGATCCTCGAGGTGTCCGCACCATGGGCAGCGCATCGGCGTCTCCGCGGGCACCGCGCGGCGCGCCACGAGCGGCCGTCCGCGCGGCGATCCCTAAGTCCGGTCCTGGTACATCGGGAACTGCGCGCAGAGCGCGCGCACGTCGCCGCGCACCCCGGCGAGGACCTTCTCGTCGGCGGGCGCGTCGAGCACGCGACCGATGAGCGCGGCCACCGCCGTCATCTCGGCCGGGCCCATCCCGCGGGTCGTGAGCGCGGGGGTGCCGACGCGGATGCCCGAGGTCGTCATCGGCTTCTCGGGATCCCACGGGATCATGTTCTTGTTCACGGTGATCCCGGCCTTGCCGAGCGCCTCCTCGCCGATCTTGCCGGTGAGCTTCTTCGGGCGGAGGTCGACGAGCATGAGGTGGTTGTCGGTGCCGCCGGAGACGAGCCGCAGGCCGGCCTTCTTGAGCCCCTCCGCCAGCGCTTGCGCGTTCTCGACGATCCGCCGCTGGTACTCCTTGAAGCTCGGCTGGAGCGCCTCGTGGAACGCGACCGCCTTGGCGGCGATGACGTGCTCGAGCGGCCCGCCCTGGATGCCCGGGAAGATCTGGGAGTTGAGGATCTTGGCGTGCGCCTCGCGGGTCAGGATGAGGCCGCCGCGGGGACCGCGCAGCGTCTTGTGCGTCGTGGAGGTGACGATCTCCGCGTGCGGGACGGGGCTCGGGTGGAGCCCTGCCGCGACGAGGCCCGCGATGTGGGCCATGTCCACCACCATCGCGGCGCCGACCTCGCGGGCGATCTCGGCGAACCGGTCGAAGTGGAGCGTGCGCGGATACGCGCTCGCGCCGACCATGAGCACCTTCGGCCGGTGCTCGCGGGCGAGGCGCGCGACCTCGTCCATGTCGATCGTCTCGTCCGCCTGCTTGAGGCCGTACGGGACGATCTTGAAGAGCTTGCCGGAGAAGTTCACCGGGGAGCCGTGGGTGAGGTGCCCGCCGAAGTTGAGGCTCATGGCGAGGACCGTGTCGCCCGGCGCGGCGAGCGCGAAGTACGCCGCCATGTTGGCCTGCGAGCCCGAGTGCGGCTGGACGTTCGCGTGCTCGGCGCCGAAGAGCTGCTTCGCGCGGTCGATGGCGAGCTGCTCGACCTTGTCGACGACCTCGCAGCCGCCGTAGTAGCGCTTGCCGGGGTAACCCTCGGCGTACTTGTTCGTGAGGGTCGAGCCCATCGCCTCCATCACCGCCGGCGAGACGAAGTTCTCGCTCGCGATGAGCTCGAGCCCCTCCGCCTGGCGGCGGGTCTCCTCGCGGATGAGCTGCGCGATCTGGGGGTCGGCGTCGGCCAGGGGCTTCGTCGGCATCATCTGGAAGATCTCCTCGGGCGAGCGGCGTACATACCGCCCTGCTGCCTACTTTTCCATGTCCTTCAGCTTCTGGACGCGCCGCTCGTGGCGGCCGCCCTCGAACCGCGTCTCGAGGAACGCCTTCACGATCGCGGCGCCCAGCCCGAGCCCGACGACCCGCTCCCCGATGCAGAGGACGTTCGCGTCGTTGTGGAGCCGCGCCATGCGCGCCTCGTACTCGGAGGCGCAGTGCGCCGCGCGCGCCCCCTTGACCTTGTTCGCCGCGATCGACATGCCGATGCCGGTGCCGCACACGAGGAGCCCGAGCCGCGCGCGGCCCGCGGCCACCGCCTCGGCGACCTGGCGCGCGTAGTCGGGGTAGTCGACGCTCTCGCCCGAGAACGGGCCGAGGTCCTCGACCTCGTACCCCGCCTCGCGGGCCACCTTCACGGCCTCGGCGCGGAGCGACAGCCCCGCGTGGTCCGAGCCCGCGATCACACGTTCCGCCATGGAGTCCTCCGGAAGGGGCGGCATTCTTCCACAACCGGCCGCCCCCCGTCGCCCCCTCTCGTCGGGGCGACGGAGCGGAGCGCCCGGCGGGCGCTCGGCCTCCTGGGCGGCCGCGGTCCGCAGGGCGGGACCGGCCGCGGGTCAGCTCAACTCAGACCCGCTTGAAGATCAGCACCGCGTTCGTGCCGCCGAACCCGAAGGAGTTCGACATGGCGTAGTCGATGCGGGCCTCGCGCGCGTGGTTCGGGATGACGTCGAGCGCGCACTCGGGATCCTGCTCCTCGACGTTGATCGTCGGGGGCAGGACGCCGCGCGCGAGCGCGAGGACCGACACCACGGCCTCGAGGCCGCCGGCGGCGCCGAGCAGGTGCCCGGTCATCGACTTCGTCGACGACACCATGAGGCCCTTCCTCGCGTGCTCGCCGAACACCTTCGCGATCGCCTGGCACTCCGCCACGTCGCCCGCCGGCGTCGAGGTGCCGTGCGTGTTCACGTAGCCCACCTGGTCGGGGGAGATCCCCGCGTCGCCGAGCGCCATGCGCATCGCGCGCTGGCCGCCCTCGCCCTCGGGGGCGGGCGAGGTGATGTGGTTCGCGTCGGCGCTCGCGCCGTAGCCCACCACCTCGGCGTAGATCCGCGCCCCGCGCTGCCGCGCGTGCTCGTACTCCTCGAGGATGAGGAGGCCGGAGCCCTCGCCGGCGACGAAGCCGTCGCGGTGCTTGTCGAACGGCCGGCTCGCCTTCTCCGGCGCGTCGTTGCGCTCGGACAGCGCGCGCGCCGCGCAGAATCCGCCGATGCCGAGCGGCGTGATGGTCGCCTCGCAGCCGCCGGTGATCATCACGTCGGCGAGCCCGCGCTCGATGTAGAGCGTCGCGTCGCCGATGGAGTGGTTGCCGGTCGCGCAGGCGGACACGGGCGAGAAGTTCGGGCCCTTCATCCCGTACTTCAGGCTGATCTGGCCGGGCGCGAGGTTGATGATGAGGCTCGGGATGAAGAAGGGGCCGATCTTCCGGACGCCCTTCTCGAGGAAGGTCTTGTGCTCCTCCTCGATCGTGCCGAGGCCGCCGATGCCGGCGCCGACGATGGCGCCCACCCGCTCCGCGTTCACCTTCGCCATGTCGAGGCCGGCGTCCTTCATCGCCATGTCGGCCGCGGCGAGCGCGAACTGGATGAAGCGGTCGTTGCGGCGCGCCTCCTTGCGATCCATGAACTTCGTCGGATCGAAGCCCTTCACCTCGCCCGCGATGCGGGTGGGGAAGGTGGACGCGTCGAACAGGGTGATCGGCCCGATGCCGCTCTTTCCCGCGACGAGCGCGGCCCACGACTCGTCCACCCCGATGCCCACGGGGGAGACGAGACCGAGCCCGGTGACGACGACACGGCGCCTGGTCATGCTGTTCACCTCGATGGAGAAGCTTGAGCTGCGCCCCGGGCGCGGAGGCCCGGGGTCCTGGTCTCGCGTCTACTTCTTGTGGGTCGTGATGTAGTTCACCGCGTCCTGGACGGTCTTGATGTTCTCCGCCTCCTCGTCCGGGATCTCGACCTCGAACTCCTCCTCCATCGCCATGACGAGCTCGACGATGTCGAGCGAGTCCGCGCCGAGGTCCTCGATGAAGCTGGACGTGATCTTGATCTCGTCCTCGCCCACGCCCAGCTGGTCCGCGATGATGTTCTTCACCTTCTGCTCGACGTTCGCCGTGGTCATGTTCCGTTCCTCCTGGTTGTGAAGCCGTGAAGCCGTGAAGCCGTTGAAGCGCCGCGCCGCAAATGGCGAGGCTACATGTACATGCCGCCGTTGACCCGCAGGACCTCGCCGGTCACGTACGACGCCAGATCGCTCGCGAGGAACGCCACCGCGTTCGCGACGTCCTCCGCGGTGCCGAGCCGCGCGAGCGGGATGAGCTCCTGCAGCTTGGTCTTCGCGGCCTCGGGCAGCGCCGCGGTCATGTCCGTCTCGATGTAGCCCGGCGCCACCGCGTTCACGCGGACGTTGCGCGAGGCGAGCTCGCGGGCGACGGACTTGGTGAGCCCGATGAGGCCGGCCTTCGTCGCCGCGTAGGCGGCCTGCCCGGCGTTGCCCATCTCGCCGACCACCGAGGTGAGGTTCACGATCGAGCCGCCGCGCGCCTTCATCATGGGGCGCGTGACGGCGCGCGTGAGGTTGAACGCGCCGGTGAGGTTCACCTGGAGCTGCCGGTTCCAGTCCTCGTCCTTCAGGCGCATGACGAGCTGGTCGACCGCGATGCCCGCGTTGTTCACGAGCACGTGCAGCCCGCCGAGCTCCGCGACCACGTCCTCGACCGCCTGGTTGCACGCGGCGGGATCGGCGACGTCGAACCGGTAGAGCTTCGCCCGCGGCGCGCCCGCCCGCTGGACGAGCTCGAGCGCCTCGGCCGCGGCGGCCTCGTTGCCCGCGTAGTTGAGCGCGACGCTCGCGCCGCCCTTCGCGAGCGCGACGGCGATGGCGCGGCCGATGCCGCGCGAGGCGCCGGTGACGAGCGCGGTCTTCCCGGTGAAGTCGAACATCCCGTCTCCTCTCAGGCCCGCAGCGCCGCGAGCGTCTTCTCGAGCGACGCGCCGTCCTCGACGTTCCACACCTCGAGGGATTTGTCGATGCGCTTCGCGAGGCCGGCGAGGACCTTCCCCGGTCCGACCTCGACGACGCGGGTGACGCCCTGGCGCGCGAGCTCCTCGACGCACTCGATCCAGCGCACCGGCGCCGTCACCTGCTCCACGAGCAGGGGCACGATGCGCGCCGCGTCCTCGCTGGGCTTCGCCTCGACGTTCGTCACCACCGGGCAGCGCGGCGCCTTCCACGGGATGGCCCGCAGCACCGGCTCGAGCCGCGCCTTCACGGGCGCCATGAGCGCCGAGTGGAAGGGGGCGGACACGGGGAGCGGCAGCACGCGCTTCGCCCCCGCCTCCTTGAGGCGCACGCCGGCCTTCTCCACCGCGCCCGCGGCGCCGGCGATGACGGTCTGGGCGGGCTCGTTGTAGTTGGCGGGCGAGACGACCTCGCCGGTCTCGGCGGCCACCGCGGCGCAGATCTCCCGCACCTTCGCCGGGTCGAGGCCGAGCACCGCGCTCATCGCGCCGTGCCCGGCCGGCACCGCCTCCTGCATGAACGTGCCGCGCGCGCGGACCGCCGCCGCGGCCTCGGCGGCGCCGCAGGCGCCCGCCGCGACGAGCGCGGAGTACTCGCCGAGCGAGTGGCCGGCCACGAGGTCGGGCGCGATCCCCCGCGCCGCGAGCACCGCCGCCGCCGCCGCGGAGACCGTCAGGATCGAGGGCTGGGTGTTGGCGGTGAGGCGGAGCCGATCCTCCGGACCCTCGAAGCAGAGCGCGGAGAGCCGCTCGCCGAGCGCGGCGTCGACCGCGTCGAACACGGCGCGCGCCTCCGGGAACCGGTCGTGGAGATCCTTGCCCATGCCCACGGCCTGCGAGCCCTGGCCGGGGAAGACGAACGCGAGCTTGCCCATCTTCGTGCGGTCTCCTCGCCTACCACCGGACGACGCTGGCGCCCCACGCCATGCCGCCGCCGATGGCCATCATCAGGATCACGTCGCCGCTCTTGAACCAGCCGGCGCGGTTCGCCTCGTCGAGCGTCATGGGGACGCTGGCCGCCGAGGTGTTGCCGTACTTCTCGAGGTTCATCCAGCACTTCGAGGCCGGGATCTCGAGCCGCGAGAGGGTCGCGTCCAGGATCCGCTTGTTGGCCTGGTGCGCGATGACCCAGGTCACGTCGTCGGTGGTGAGCTGCTCGGCGGCGAGCACCTCCTGGCAGCTCTCCACGAGCGCGCGCACCGCGATCTTGAACACCTCGCGGCCGTTCATCTTCACGAAGTGCGACTTCTCGCGGATGAGCTTCTCCGAGATCGGCTCGCGCGACCCGCCGCCGGGCTGCAGCAGGATCGGCACGAGCGAGCCGTCGGTGTGGAGGCGCGTCGTGAGGATGCCGCGCTTGGGGTCGGTGCTCGGCTTCAGCACCATGGCGCCCGCGCCGTCGCCGAAGAGGATGCAGGTGTTGCGATCCGTCCAGTCCGTGATGCGCGTGAGCGTGTCCGCGCCGACCACGAGCGCGTTGTTCACCGCGCCGCTCGCGACGAAGCGATCGGCGACGGAGAGCGCGTAGAGCGAGCCCGCGCACGCGGCGGAGAGGTCGAACGCGAAGGCCTTCTTGTTGCCGAGCCGGCCCTGGAGCACCGCCGCCGTGGACGGGAACGGATAGTCGGGGGTCACGGTGCCGACCACGATCAGCTCGACGTCCTTGGGGTCGAGCGCGGCCGCCTCGAGCGCGCGGATGGACGCCTTCACGGCGAGGTCGCTCGTCGCCTCCTCGGGCGCCGCGATGTGCCGCTCCCGGATGCCGGTCCGCTCGACGATCCAGTCGTCGCTCGTCTGGACCATCTTCTCCAGGTCGCTGTTCGTGAGGACCTTCTCGGGCGTGTAAGAGCCGGTACCGGCGATGAACGAGCGCATCTCTACCTTTCGGATCAGGCGTCGTGCGACGAGGCGCGGCGCGGGGGGGTGGACGCCTTCTCGGCGCGGTCGGCGGCGCGCTCGAGGAGCGACTCCGCGGGCGCGACTGCCCGGGCGATCTCGTCGGTGAAGCGGGTGCGGGCCGCGTCGCGGGCGCGGCGGATGGCGTTCTCGACGGCCAGCGCGTCCGACCGGCCGTGGGAGATGAAGCCGACGCCGTTCACGCCCACGAGCGGCGCGCCCCCCACCTCGCGCCAGTCGAGGCGTTTCTTCATCCCGTCGAGCGCGGCCTTCGAGAGGAGGCCGCCCAGGCTCGACACCGCCGTCGAGCGGAGGGCGCGCTTCAGGTACTCGCCGACCACCTTGGCGGTGCCCTCCATGGTCTTCAGGGCGACGTTGCCGGTGAAGCCGTCCGTGACGATGACGTCCACCTCGCCGGTGAGGAGGTCGCGCCCCTCGCAGTAGCCGACGAAGTGGATGGGCGCCTCACGGAGCGCGGCCGCCGCGGCGCGGGTGAGCTCGGTGCCCTTCGACTCCTCCTCGCCGTTCGCGAGGATGGCGACCTTCGGGCGGGCCACGCCGACCACGCGGCGCGCGTAGACCTCGCCCATGAGCGCGAACTGCACGAGGTGGATGGGCTTGCAGTCCACCACCGCGCCCATGTCGAGCAGGATCGAGGCGCCCTTCAGCGCGGGCAGGACCGAGATGATCGCCGGCCGCTCCACGCCCTCCGGACGGCCGAGCACGAAGATCGCGCCCGCCATCACCGCGCCCGAGTTGCCGGCCGACACCATCGCGCTCGCCCTGCCCGCCTTCACGAGCTCGAAGCAGACGCGGATGGAGTTGTCGCGCTTGCGGCGCATCGCCTGGCCGGGGTGGTCGTGCATCTCGACCACCTCGCCCGCGTGATGCACCTCGATGGGCAGCGCGTGCCCGGCGCGGTGGCGAGCGAGCTCCTCACGCACGCGCGCTTCAGGGCCGACCAGGATGACGGCCAGCCCCTTACGCGCTGCGTTAATGGCACCTTGTACGATCGCGCCCGGGGCGTGGTCGCCCCCCATCGCATCCACGGCGACGGGCGCGATCTTCTCGACCATCGGGGCTTACGTCGCCTCGGTGATCTGCTCGCCCTTGTACGTCCCGCAGGACGGGCAGGCGCGGTGCGAGAGCACGGGCTCCTTGCACTTCGGGCACTTCGTGACGTTCGCGGCCTTGATCTTGAAATTGGCCGCGCGACGGCGGTCGCGGCGCATGCTGCTCGTACGCTTCTTCGGGACACCCACGGCGTGCTCCTTTGGCTTCTCGTGCGGCCGCTTAAAGCTTCACGTTCTTGAGGCCCGCCCAGCGCGGATCCGGAACGTGGCGATCGCAGCCGCACTCGCGATCGTTCAGATTGGCCCCGCACACGGGGCAGAGTCCTTTGCAGCCCTCGCCGCACACCGGGTACCCCGGCAGCGCGAGGAGGAGCTGTTCGCGGAGGATCGGGTCGAGATCGATGGTCTTGCCCGAGTACGTGTCCTCCTCCGCATCATCGAGATCGAAGCTCCCGGCGGTCGGGCCGGTGTTCGAGTCCTTCGCAGCGCGCGCCTCGTCGCCGTACTGGTCGGCCGGGACGAGCGTGACCTCGAAGTCGACCGGGACGTCGATGGAGACGGGGCCGAGGCAGCGGCCACACGCCGCCGAGAGCTCGGCCTTCACGTGCCCGTCGATGCGGACGCGCCGCTCGATCTTGTCGAGCTTCGCCTCCACGTGAGCAGGGCCACGCGCGCGATATCCCGCGCGTTCTCCCGACACCAGCTCGTCGACCTGCTCGCGGGCCACGTCCCAGCTACGCCGGAGTCCGGCCTCCTTGATTTCGTCAATGTTGACGCGCATTTACAACGCTTCCCGAGACCAAAAAAGGGCCTCATTATAGGGGTCGATCAGGCGAAGTCAAGGCGCGCCGAGCCACGGCGCGCGCCGACCGCCGCCCCTTCTCGCCGAAGGAGACGACCTACTTAACCCCCGCGCGAGCCTACTTCATCGCGGCGCGAGGGGCCGAACCTCCGGGCGAGGCCCCGGGATCAGGGCTTCACGAGGCCGCGCGCGACGGCGAGGAGCGCCGCCTCGGCCTTCGTGGAGACGTCCATCTTCTCGTAGATCCGCTTCACGTAGGTCTGGACCGTCCCCTCGGCGATGCCCAGCGCCTGCGCCACGTCGGCGTAGGTGTGGCCGTGCACGAGGAGCTGGAGGACCTCGAGCTCGCGCTTCGACAGCGCCGGGCCGTCCTTGGCCTTCTGGTCCGGCGGATCGCCGCGCAGCTCGGACAGCAGCACCTTCGCGGCGCGCGGGCTGATGGGCGCGGCGTCGCCGGTCAGCACGTCCTCGACCGCCCGGGTGAGCTCGGCGGCGTGGAAGGGCTTCAGGATGTAGCCGGCCGCGCCGGCGCGCATGGCGCCGAGGACGCGGGCGGGGATGTCGACGGCGGTGAGCGCGATGCAGGCGGTCTTGGGCAGCTCGTGGCGAATTGTCGCGATCACGTCCTCGCCGCTCATCTTCGGAAGCCCGAGATCGACGAGCGCCACGTCCGGCTTCTCCCGGCGAGCGAGCGTCACCCCGTCCTCTCCGGTGGCCGCGGTGCCGCAGACCTCGAATCCGTGCGACGTGAGAACCTGCGCGATGAGCCTAGAGACCGCCTCGTCGTCCTCGACCGCGATCGCCCGGATAGCCATGCTCCCCCACCTTCACACGGAGGTGGACCCCCCACCTTCCGGAAAAACCCGCTCATAAGTAGCAGCCCTGCGCGCAGGGGGTCAAGAAACCCACCCCCCCGCAGAGATGGCACCCTGGAGACCCATCGCCTACCCGTCCGCACACGGAAGTACCTGACACCAAATGGAAATCTCCACAGAGCTGTGTCAGGTTGCTCGCCTGGTCGTCCAGGAGGCTTTCATGCGAAGCGGACACGCTCGGCTCGGGCTGCTCGTCGCTGCCCTCACCTCATTCATCCTCGCCTGCAGCTCCGGCGGTGGCGGCGGCAGTACCTCGTGCAAGGGACTAGACGCCGCTTGCACGGCGGCCTCCGACTGCTGCGCGGGCAGCACTTGCGGTGGCGCGGGCGTCTGCGTCCCCGCGGGGCAGTGTTCGCCAGACGGCGCCGCGTGCGCCGGCCCGGCCGATTGTTGCTCGAACACCTGCCCGGGCGGCGTCTGCGGCGGCACCTGCAAGGCGGTCGCCCAGCCCTGCACGGCCCCCTCGGATTGCTGCTCGAACTCGTGCGGCTCGGGCATCTGCACCGAGCCCCCCGGTCCTGGCGGCTGCTTCGCTCTCGGCGCGAGCTGCGCCGCGCCGAGCGAGTGCTGCACGGGCACGTGCACTGCCGGTAAGTGCGCGGAGCCGACGACGCCCGGCTGCTTCGCTGAAGGCGTCGCCTGCACGCAGGACGGCGCGTGCTGCTCCGCGAACTGCGTCGACGGGGCGTGCGCTCCGTCGGGGTTCTGCAAGGAGCCGGGCCAGGCGTGCGCGAACGCCGGCGAGTGCTGCTCACGCACCTGCACGGGCGGCGCGTGCTCCCAGACCGTCTGCAAGCAGGCCGGGACGGCGGTCGCCGACGCGTCGCAGTGCTGCTCCGAGTACGCGGAGCTCCTGAACGGCACGCTCACCTGCGCGAAGCTCCCCTCCGGCAGCACCGGCTACACCTGCACCACGCTCGGTGAGGCCTGTACGGCGGCGCTGGAGTGCTGCTCGCGCAACTGCCAGGGCGGCACCTGCGCCGCGGCCTACTCCTGCCACGCCCCGGGCGACCTCTGCACGCGCACGGAGGACTGCTGCTCCGGGCTCTGCAGCGCGACGGGCGGAGCCCCGGGCCGCTGCGAGGACGCGCCGGGCGGCTGCACGCAGGACGGCGTGCCCTGCGACAACGACTCGAACTGCTGCACGCGCAAGTGCGTCGACCTCGGCAGCGGCACGCGGGTGTGCCAGCCCGCCGGCGGCTGCCGCATGACGGGCAACTACTGCGACGGCGACGCCTCGTGCTGCAACATCAACCAGCTCGTCGCGCCTTCGCAGGCGATCCACTGCGATCCCGCCGATCACACCTGTGACAACGGCGGATCGTGCAACCCGCCGGGGAACATCTGCGGCGCCTTCGGCGACAACGCCTCCCAGAACTGCTGCGTCCCCGACGGAGCGACCGGGGTGAAGTTCAACGGGAGCGGCAAGCTCGTCTGCAAGCTCGACATGAACAACGTCGCGCGCTGCTTCGGCTCGCCGCCGGGCGGCGGCACCGGGACGAACTGCCCGACGGGCTACGACGGGTCGAACCCGCTCTGCTGCATGGCGCCGGGCGACATCTGCCAGTTCCGCGACCAGTGCTGCGGGTTCGCGCCCTGCGTGCCCGACTCCCAGGGCGTGCTCCGCTGCGCGGACACGAACTCCTGCAAGCCGCGCGGGACGCTCTGCACCGGCACGAGCGACACGAGCTGCTGCGAGGGCACCACCTGCCAGCTCGTCAGCGAGATCGGCTACCTCTGCACCGACACCGCGCCGCCGCCGCCGCAGTGCATCCTGGACGGCGCTTCCTGCACGGCGAACACGACCGGCTGCTGCGGCGGCCCCGGCGCCTGCGTCGCCGGGACCTGCAACGCGTGCGCGCCGAATGGCAACACCTGCCAGACGGACGGTCAGTGCTGCTCCGGGACGTGTGACGCTGGCGTCTGCCGCACGCCGTGCCAGGGCACCTCCGCGAGCTGCACCGTCGGCGGCGACTGCTGCTCCGGGCTCTCCTGCGACATCCCGCCGGGCGCGACCGCCGGAACCTGCGGCACGACCGGTACCCTCTGCGCGGCCACCGGCCAGGCCTGCGCCGCCAGCGCGGACTGCTGCAACACGCCCAGCGAGCAGTGTCTCGGTGGCGTGTGCGCCGTCCCGCCCCCGAGCTGCTCCGGGGTCGCGCTGCCCTGCGCGACCAACGGCGACTGCTGCACGGGCCTGTCGTGCAACCTGACGACGGGCGCCTGCGAGGCGCCGGTCTGCGCCAACACGGGCACCTCCTGCAACACGACCTCGGGATGCTGCGCGACCGACGACGTGTGCGCGCTCGCGTCGAACACGGCGCAGCCCTGCACCGACGGCTCGAGCTGCGTCTGCGTCAAGCCCGCGGTCTGCGCGCCGCTCGGTCAGGCGTGCTCGCCGACGCCGGGCTGCTGCAACGGCGTGTGCGTCAACCAGGCGAACACGACCCAGCGCTGCGATCCGACGACCGGCATGAACTGCGTCTGCGTGGGAATCGGCTAGCGCCACCAGAAGTCGTCGTACGAACGGCCGCTCGCGCTCGACGCGCGGGCGGCCGTTCTCTTTCTGGAGGTCGCGGTTTCCGGTCCGGCGGGCGGCGATGTCGCGGCGGCGGTCAGAAGTCTCGAGGTCGGGGTCGAGGTCGGGGTCGGGGTCTCGCCCTGAAACGCCGACGGCCGCTCCCGCGCGTGCGCGGGGCGGCCGTCCGTGAGGCTTGAGCCCAGGCCGACGCCTGGCGCCTGTGGCTGCATCAGGACTGCGGGCGGTCCCCTCCGCCGAGCGCCTCGTCCTCGCCGACGCCCTGGAGGTCGAGCGCGATCGCGAGGAGGTACAGCGCCAGCGAGGAGGTGCCGAAGAGCTGGCCGAGGCTCATCGCGAGGACGAGCAGCAGCGGCGACGGCCAGAACAGGCCGGCGACCATGAGGCCGAGCGCGACGAGCGTGAGGACCGCGGAGACGTTGACGAGGCGGCGGACGGTGATCTTCGAGAGTCCGATCACGGCGCTACTCCTTCTTCTCGCCGGCGGCGGACGCCGTGGGCGCGCGGCCGTTGCCGCCGTGGTTGAACGAGCGCGGGTGGACCTGGGCGCCGCCGTGGCAGTCGATGCAGCCCGCGTCGCCCTTGCGGAGGTCCTCGATCATCCCGGCGTGCTCCTCGCGAGCGAGCCAGTTCGGCGCGGTCGTCGAGTGGCAGCGGGTGCAGCTCCCGTTCTTGAACGGCTTGTAGAGGTGGATGCGCGGCCCCTTCTCGCCGTAGGGGCCCGAGCTCGCGTACTCGGTGATGTAATAGTAGAGGTGCTTGAGCCCGTTCAGCTTGGTCGTCATCGCGCCGAACAGGGCGTAGTCGGCGTGGCACGTGTAGCAGCTCTCGCCGCCGAAGGTCGCGTTGCGGCTGTGGATCGCCGCGAGGCTGTTCGACCTCGGGTCCGCCGCGTCCTCGGTGTACGGGAGCATCACGTGGCAGGAGCTACAGAACTCGCGCTTCAGCGTGTACTCGAACCCGGAGACGTTGCCGGTGAGCGCGACGCCGATCGGCATCACGCCGAGCCCGAAGAGCAGCAGCACCTTCGTGAGCCGCCCGAGCGGCGGCCGCTTCACGAGGTACCAGATGATGATGAGGGCGGCGATGGCGGCGGCCGCGACCGCCGTCAGCTTGAGGAGCTGCTCGAGCGAGTTGATCTCTTGCACGGTCGGTTTTGCTACCATGTGGGTCCGGGCACTTCAAGGCGGAACCGCGTCATTTTGCCGCGCCTGCGAGGAGTCCCCCCTCCCGCCCCGGCCCCGGGTGCCGTTCCGGAGAGGATCGCGCGCGATCACGCAGCGCCGCGAACTCCTTGCCTTTCCGCCCCACCTGCACTAGATACGGCGGCTCGCAAGCGCGGTTAGCTCAGCTGGATAGAGCGTCGGCCTCCGGAGCCGAAGGCCACAGGTTCGAATCCTGTACCGCGCGCCACTCAGAGAGGCCCGTCCCAGCGGCATTCATGCCCGGGGACGGGCCTCTCGCTTTCGAGGGAGCGTCAGTCCGCCGGCGTGCCCTGCTCCGCCACGGCAGGCACGCGCGTCGCGACCTCTCCGCCCTCGAGCGCAGCGGGGAGCGCCTCCGTGGCGACGGCCGCCGCGGTCGCTTCGTCCGCCTCTTCGGGCGCCGGCTCCGTGGCCTCGCGCGACGGCACGGGGGCCTCGACGAGGGCATCGAAGACGGCGTCGAACGGGTCCTCCACCGTACCGGCGGCGGGCTCCCCGGAGGCCTCGGCCTCCTCGGCCGCGGTGCTGCTGTCCTCGGGGCGAGAAGCGGCGAGCTCGGCAGGGCGAGCCGCCTCGCGCGTCGCCGCCGCGGCGACTGGAGCGGATTCGCGGGACCCGGCGCTCGCCCCGTCGCGGCGCGGCGTGGGCTGCGACCGCCCCGCGCTGCCCGGGGTCGGCGCGGGCGAGGCGGGCGCCGGCAGCGCACGAGCCTCGGCGGCCGCGATCGTCGGTGCGCCGCCTCCGGCCACGACCGCCAGCGCCGCCACGGGCTCCCGGCTCGCCGCCGGGGTCCTGGCGGGCGCGGCCCCGGCCGCGAGGGCCGTCGACAGGGCGGCGACCGTCGCCGCCGCCACCAGGGCGCCGCCCGCGGTGGACGCGGCGAGGGTCGCGCGGGGGTGCGCGCGAGCGACGAGCCAGGCGCGCAGCCCCAGGGCCACGACGGCGCCGCGGGAGGAACCCTCGGTGATCAAGCGCCACGCGGCGGCGCCGAACGGCACGGGAGCCGGCGGGACCGGAGCGTCCGCCTCCTCCGGGGGCGCGTCGGGGTCGCGCTGCGCGAGGCGCGGCGGCTCGACCGAGTCGTCGGAGAGGGGCTCCACCCACGGCGCATCCTCCGAGACGCTCGGTGGAAGCGGAGGTCCGATGGCGATCCACGTCATCCGCTCCATGGCGAGCGGCGACCGCGGCGGGCTGGATTCCGGCGGCTCGGCGATGGTCGGGTCGAACGAGAGCACGAAGGTGCTGTGCCCGCACCTGCACGGCACCTGATAGACGCAGCCCGCCACGGGCTCGCTCGACGTCGCGAAGCGCTCGCCGCAGCGATGACAGGAAAATCGCATGACAGCCCCCATGCGAGCGCCCGATCCATATCCCGCTCACCGGAGCTTCGAGCGATGGCCTGCCCGGTCGCTTGCCTCGCGCACGGTGTGTGCGGAGTCGTGCGCTGGCCGCTCCCTTCACGGGGTTCACCCTCGAAGGCTGCTCGACAGGCCCCGGGTGAACGCACCGAAAGTGACGGCCCCGCAGGACGCCGGGCGCGAGAAGGGCCGGCCCGGAGCACCCGGACCGGCCCTTGGACGAGGCGAGGCTGGCGAGCGGCTCAGGCCGCCGTGGACGTCCCGAGCGCCTGCTCCTGCTTGCGGTGCGCGAGGAAGCCCCAGGTCACGAACGCCGCCTCGGCGAGCGCGACGATGATCATCCAGTTCACCACCGGAGAATCGCCCATGCCGTACGAGTGCAGGCCCGTGCCGAGCACGAAGTTCACGCCCAGGTAGGTCATGAGGATCGTCTGGAAGGCGATGATGGAGAGCGCCGCCACGCCGAACTGGCCGATGAGCTTGTCGAAGCGCCCGTGGACGATCGCCATGTACGCGAGGAACGCGACGAGCGACCAGACCTCCTTCGGATCCCATCCCCAGTAGCGGCCCCACGACGACGCCGCCCAGACCGAGCCGGTGAGGATGCCGGCGATGAGCAGGATCGAGCCGACCAGCATGTACCAGTAGTTGAGGTCGGACATGCGGACGGTGAGATCCGTCCGGCGCGGCGCGAAGATCGTGAAGCCGATCTGCATGTGCGCGATGACGACGCCGAGCGCGAGCACCGAGTAGCCGATCATGATGATCGGCACGTGGATGGCGAGCCACGGCGTGCCGGAGAGCACCGGCGGCATCGGGTGGATGAAGCGGTCGATGGGCAGGAGGTCCGTGAGCCCCATCGTGAGCGCCGCCATCGCGTTGGCGTTCAGGACGACGAGGCGGTTCCGCAGCACCGGGAGCGCCACCACCGCGAAGAGCCCGACGCCCCACGCGAGGAACAAGAGCGACTCGTACATGTTGGACGCCGGGATGCGCCCGGCGACCGCCCAGCGCATCGCGATGCCCCAGGTCATCACCGCGAAGCCGCCCAGGAGGCCGGCGAACGCGAGGCCTTCGAGGAGCTTCGACTTGCGGTTCCAGGCGACGAGCGAGACCACCAGCGCGCCCAGGAGGATGATCCAGGCGACGCGCGTCGCGCGGACCTTCTTGTAGAGGATCTCCCGGTCGATCGCCTGCGGCGACGGCCAGCCGTCGAGGCGCGGCCCGGTGGAGAGCGCGACCAGGTCGTCGACGGTGCTCATCGGCTGCGGCACGCCCCAGCGCGCGCGGGGCTTGCCCGCCACGGGGATGGCCCGGAGCTTGTCCTTCTCGAGGAAGCCCTGCATCCAGACGAGCCGCTCCTCGAGCTTCTCCGCCTGCGCGAGCACGCCCGTGCGCGGCCGGTCGGACATCGCCGCCTGCCGCGCCTGCTGCATGATGCCGAGGACGCGCTGGCTCGAGACGAGCTGCGCGAAGGAGGCGTACTTCGTGCCGCCCGGGAGCCCCACCGCGACCGCGAGCTCGGGGCTGCCGAGCTGGACGAGGGGCGTGTTCGCCGCGCGCATCGGGTCGAAGAGCCACTGCGCGACGGTGACGACCGGGTCCTCGCCGTTCCAGGTGTACGAGCCGGTCACGTTCCAGACCGCCTCGCGGGCGAGCGTGTCGAGCGGCATGGTCCGCCCGTCGTGCTGGACCGGCAGCCGGCGCATCGCGTCGACCTTGGCCCAGCCGTCCATCGCCGCGGGCGCGGGCGCGGGCGCCTGCGCCGAGCCGGCCGAGGCGAAGAGCGCGAGCGCGATCGCAGCGGCGGTCTTCCCGGCGCGGCCCGAGGGGCGCGCGCTGCCGGCGTCGTCGCCCGCGAGCATGCGCTCGAGCTGACCGCGCTTCTTCGCCTCCGCCATGCGGGTGCCGAGCACGACGATCATGCCGAGCACGAGGAACGCGTAGCCGACGAAGACCAGGTTCTGGCCCGGGTCCTTCGAGACGGAGAGGACCGTCGCCTCCCGGGTGACCTCGTTCGTCTGCGGGTCGCGATCCTGCTGGTAGCTCGACTGGAAGAGGCTGTACCCGCGGTAGTGCAGCGGGTGGTTCATCCAGACCTCGGCCGCGAACGTCTCCTTGGTCTCACGGTCGGTGACGTGGATGCGGCTGCGGAACTGCGAGGGCCGCATCGTCCCGGGGTAGTTCTCGACCTCGAAGTCGTCGAGCTTCACCAGGAACGGGAGCTCGTGCGCCGCCGAAGGCTGCCCGTTCGCGTCGAGGGCGGCGATCTCGCCGGCGCTCTGCCCCTCCCACAGCCCGAGCTGCCCCTCGGTCTTGAAGAAGTAGGTGAGCCCCGCGCCGAGGAAGATGACGATGATCGACGTGTGGGTGATGAGGTAGCCGATGCGCTGCTTGCCCCAGGGCGCGAGCGACAGGATCGACGCGATGAGGTTCACCGCGAACAGGCCCTGCAGCGCGAGGAACCACCAGGCGTAATAGACGGTCCGCGCCGCCACGGGCGCGCCCCTCGACGACTCGATGATCGTCCCCGCCGCGAGCCCGATGAGCAGCAGCACGAGCAGGATCACGGCGAGCTTCAGGGATGCGAGCTGGTTCAGGAGCCTCTTCATCGACGCGAACCCTCCGAAACGATCCGGCGACACGCCGGATCTCCCGCCGGAAGCGGGCGACCCGAACATCGGGTTGGGCCCCACAGGTGAGCCCAGGCCATCGCGGCACGGCCGCGACGGCCACGTGGCGTCCCTGCCATCTTCGGGCCACCGGCAGAACGCCGGGATCGCTAGGAATAATCCGCGCGGGAGCGGTCGCCGGGACGCTCGCCCGCTGCGGCTCCCTGCCGCGTCCCCGCCCCCAGGAGCACCATGCCTCGCCCGGGATCTCGCGGTCTTGCGTGAGATCAGCTGCGCTGGACCGGTCCTCGCGGAGCAGGAGCCCGGAGAGTCCGGAGGCTCGGACCTGCCGAGGATCTCGGTGCGCGCGCCGTCCACTTTCCGCGGACTCCGCGCAGGTTATGCGCGAGTGCGCCGCAGGTGCGCGGATTCTCGCCGCGCCCTCCCCTCGCGTCGCCACGCCCAGCGAACCGGGCTGGCCGCCCCGCCTCGCGAGGAGCCAGGCGGCTCCTCACGGCGGTCGCGACGGCACCGGCGCTGTACCGTCCCCCTGCCCTCCCGCGCGGCGGGAGCAAAGGGAGGGGAGCCCCGGCGGCGAAGGAGGACAGGGGGCCAGCACGGGCCGCGCCCCTCGAGGCGACGGCCGCTCGCCCTGGACGCAGGATCCCGCTCGCACGGCGGACGCGCCTGGCGCGCACGTCGGCCGCGACATCGTCCGCCGCCGCGGGAGTCCTCCACGTGAGGGTTCCCATCTAGCTTGGGGATCCCCGCGGCGTTCGGCCACGCGCGCGCGGCGCGCCCGTCGCCCGTCAGCGGGCCTCACGAACGGCGCGGGCCGCGCCTCTCGCGAGGGCGGCCCGCCGCACGGTGTCGAGGTGCGAGGCGCGTGCGCGAGAGCGAGCTCCCGCGCACCGCCCGTCCGTCACGAGGCTAGAGGAGCCCCGGCTTGCCCAGCTTCCAGCGCTCGAACTCGGTGGTGAGCAGGTCGACGTGCTCCCGCTCCTCCGCCGCGAGCTCCTTGTAGAGCTGGCGCTCCGCCGAGGCCGGCACGGTCTTCTCGGCGCGCTCGGTGAAGAACTTCACCGCGCGCTCCTCGAAGGCGATCGCGATCCGGAACAGGTTCGCCGGATCCTCCGGGCGGTTCGCGATGCCCGCGTAGATCGCGGCGCGCTCGACCTTGAAGTCGGCCGACGGCGCGGGCATGTCCGCGTGGTAGCGGCGCGAGAGCGTCGCCATGTGCTCCTGCTCCATGGCGGCGAACTTCCCGAACAGTGCCTTCAGCCCGGCGTCCGGCGTCTCCTTGGCAGCCCGGCTGTAGAACGCCATGCCGCCGAGCTCGATCTCGAACGCGACGCGGATGGCGTCCTGGGCCGCGGCGTCCTCGACCTTGCCGCGCTCCAGGGCGGCGAGCTTGCCGCCGCACGCGGGGCACATGCCGTACGGGAAGGCGAAGCCCTCGCTCACCTTGCCGCAGTCGTCGCAGCGCCACTGCAGCGTCGAGCCGGCGCAGCAGACGTACGCCTCGTCGCCCTCGACCGGCCGGTGGCACTTCGGGCAGGTCGGACCGGGGGTCTCGAGCGCGCCCGCCGCGGCGGAGGCGCCGGCGAAGCGCGCGGTCTCCGGGAGCGGCGCCATCGGCTTGAACGCGGCGACGTCCTCCTTGGTGAGCGGCCACTTCTTGCCGCTGGAGAGGTACGTCGCGATGGACTTCGCGGCGCGGCGGCCGGCGCCCATGGCGAGGATCACCGTCGCGCCGCCGGTGACGATGTCACCGCCCGCGAACACGCCGGGGAGGTTCGTCGACTGCGTCGAGTCGAGCTGGCCGTCGTCCGCGGCGATGTTGCCCCACTTGTTGAGCGCGATGCCCGGGGTGGACTGCGTGACGATCGGGTTCGCCTTGGTCCCGAGGGCGACGATGACGGTGTCGCAGTCGAGGTCCTTGAACTTCCCGGTCGGCACCGGCTTGCGGCGCCCCTTCTCGTCCGGCTCGCCGAGGACCATCTCCTCGACCTTCATGCCCGTCACGTTGCCGTCGGCGTCCGCGTAGATCTCGACCGGCGCGTGGAGGAAGAAGAACTCGATGCCCTCCTCCTTCGCGTGGCGGAGCTCCTCGATGCGGGCCGGCGCCTCCGCCTCGGTGCGGCGGTAGACGCAGCGGACGGTCGGCGCGCCGAGGCGCTTCGCGACGCGCAGGCAGTCCATGGCGGTGTTGCCGGCGCCGACCACGGCGACGCTCTTGCCGAGCGTGACGGGCGTGTCCTTGAACGGGAAGACGTTGCCGCCCATCAGGTTCACGCGGGTGAGGAACTCGTTCGCCGAGTAGACCTGGCTCGCCGACTCGCCGGGGATGTTCATGAACGCCGGCGCGCCCGCGCCGACGCCGAGGAACACCGCGTCGTAGCCCTTCTCGCTGATGAGCTGCGGGACGGTGAAGGTCTTGCCGATGACCTTGTTGGTCTCGATCTTCACGCCCTGGTCGACGAGCTGCTTCACCTCGCGAGCGATGATGTCGCGCGGGAGGCGGAACGGCGGGATGCCGTACTGCAGCACGCCGCCCACGACGTGCAGCGCCTCGTAGATGGTCACGTCCGCGCCGTACTTCACGAGGTCGGCGGCGGCGGAGAGGCCGGCGGGGCCGGAACCGCAGATGGCGACCTTGCCGAGCTTCTTCGCGAAGCGCGGGGGCGCGACGGGCTTCGGCGTCGCGTTGTCACCGACGAAGCGCTCGAGCCGGCCGATGCCGACCGACTCGACCTTCTTGCCGATCACGCACTGCGCCTCGCACTGCGACTCCTGCGGGCAGACGCGGCCGCAGACCGACGGGAAGGCGTTCGCCTGCTTGATGACCTCGAGCGCGCCGTCGAAGTCGCGGATCGCGACGTGCTTGATGAAGCCCGGGATGTCGATCTGGACGGGGCACCCCGAGACGCACGTCGGCTTCGCGCACTGGATGCAGCGCTCGGCCTCCTGGAGGGCGTCCTCGAGGCCGTAGCCGAGGTTCACCTCCTTGAAGTTGCGCGACCGGTCGAGCGCGTCGCGCTCGGGCATGTGCGTCTGCTTCGGGAGGAGGTCCTTGATCTTGCGGTAGTTCTTCTTGTTCTCCTCGAAGAGCTGCTTCTCGAGGTTGCAGACGTGCGCGTAGTCCTCGCTGGCGCGCTGCTCCTGGCTCTTGAACCGCTTCTGGCGGGAGAGGAGCTCCTTGAAGTCCACCTTGTGGCCGTCGAAGTCCGGCCCCTCGACGCAGGCGAAGGCGACCTTGCCGCCCACCGTCACGCGGCAGGAGCCGCACATGCCGGTGCCGTCCACCATGATGGCGTTCAGGGACACCATCGTCTTCACGCCGAACGGCCGCGTGGTCTCGACGCAGGCGTTCATCATCGGGAGCGGCCCGATGGCGACGACGAGGTCCGGCTTGTCCTTCTCGAGGATCTCCTTCAGCGCCGCGGTGACGAAGCCGGGCTTGCCGTAGGAGCCGTCGTCGGTGCAGACGACGAGGTCGTCGCAGTACTTCTTGAACTTGTCCTCCCAGAACACGAGGTCCTTGTTCCGGAAGCCGATGACGCCGGTGGTGCGGTTCCCCGCCTCCTTGAAGGAGCGGAGCTGCGGGTAGACCGGCGCGACACCGAGGCCGCCGCCGACGAGCACGACGTGCCCGTACTTCTGGATGTGCTGCGGCAGGCCGAGCGGGCCGACGAAGTCGACGAAGCTGTCGCCCTGCGCGAAGTCGGTCATCATCTCCCGGGTCGTCTTGCCGAGCGTCTGGACGACCATCGTGATGGTCCCCGCCTTGCGGTCGTAGTCGGCGACCGTGAGCGGGATGCGCTCGCCACCCTCGCGGAGGCGGAGCATGACGAAGTGGCCGGGCTGGGCGGAGGCGGCGACGTCGGGGGCCTCGACCTCCCAGAGGAAGGTCGTGTCGGAAAACGCTTCGCGGCGAACGATCTTGTACATCGGGATTTCGGTGCCTCCCTGGGGGTGACGAAAAGGCGCGCGGCAGCGCGGTCGTAGCAGCGACCGGCTCGGGGCGTCAAGGGGAGGTCCGCGAATTTCCTTGGATATTTCCTGACGGAACGGGTCCACATTTGACCGCCCGCGCCGCGCCGGCGCGCGGGCGGCCCGCGGTCGTCAGGGGGCGAGCTCGAAGGCGAGGTCGTCGTGGTCCACGAAGGGCCCGACCGAGCAGGCCTCCTGCGGCGCCGAGGCGTCGCGGTAGACGGCGCGCACCGCCTGGACGGTGCCCGGCTCGAGCACGAAGGGCGACTGCGGCTCGTCCACCCGGTAGGTGCCCGCGTCGCCGTCGAGGCAGGACGAGGCGATGGGGCTCGGCGCGTCGGGCTCCGGGCCGAGCGTGTCCCCGCCCTGCGACGAGCGCGCCCGCGTCGCAGACGCTCGTGGGCACGAGGCACGCGGGGGCGAGCGCGCCGGATCGAGCGCGGCGCTGGGCGCGCTGCTCACCGTCACGAAGGGCAGACGACCCGGCCACCCGCGGCCTCGCGCCATGGGCTCGCGCGCCGCTGGCGAGCTCGATGACCACCGGCGGCTCGTCCATGAACCGGATCGTCACCTCTCAGCGGGTTCCCGAGGCGCGGGCAGCAGGCCGAGACGGGTGAAGCGGCGACGGCGACCGCTGCCCGGGTTGGGCCCCAGGCCAGCGCAGCGCGAGGAACGTCGCGCGCGCCCGCATGAACCCCGAGGTTGCGGCCGTTGCAAGAGTGCCCGCGACACCCTGCCCTGCGTCGGCACGGGCGGGGCGCGCTCCCAGCGAGCTTCGGCGATGAGTTCCTTTGTCCACAAATAATCCACAACGCCGCCGAGCAGCGTTGCGCCGAGAAAATGCTGTGCGAGAGGTTCCCGGGGCCCATGCGACCCGGGGGCGGGTCGACAATCCACGCCTCCGCGGGTTTGGGTCGACCCCTGTGCGTCATCTGCCGTCGAGGTGGGAGCACCGGATCCGGAGTGTGTCGACGCTGGACCCGAGGTCCTCACGCACCACCTCGAACAGCCGGAGCCGAGATGACACGTGCCGCCCAGGCACTCCTCGTCCATCACTGTCCGTCAACGGGCCTCCTGCAGGGCCCAGGATCGCGAGCGCGACGACGCTGTCCGCATGTCCCCTCCGTGGGCGCTCGAGCGGCGCCGGCGCGGGCCGCATGAGCATGGGTGACTGTTCACGGTCCACACGCTGTCTACGCTGCGACGGCGCCTGACCTGTGTGCGACGGCGTCCGCTCGCTCGCGTCAACCCGCTTACCCCGCCCGCACCGGCACAGGCCTTCGCGAGCCTCCGCGGCTGAGGAGGCGGCGCGACCGTGCTCGTGGCGTCGGCGCCGTCACATTCCTGCCTCGCCGTTCGTCATGTCGCCAAAGGAGACTGGAAATGAAATTCGTGCTGCTGATCTACCAGGGGACGACGCCGCTGCCCGGGTCGGAGCGCTGGAAGGCGCTGCCGGAAGCGGAGCAGAAGAAGATCTACGCGGACTACGCGGCGCTCAACGACACACCTGGGCTGACGCCGGGGCTGCCACTGGGCCTGCCCGACGCGGCCAGGACGGTGCAGGTGCACGACGGAAGACCGCAAACCAAGAGCGGGACTCATCTCTCCGAAGGGGTCGCCGGCTTCTTCGTGCTCGAGGCCGAGAGCGTGGAGGCGGCCGTCGCGCTCGCCACCCGGATCCCTGCCGCGCGGCTGGGCGGTGCGGTGGAAATCCGTCCGACCGAGAAGTATTGGTGAGCCGATGAGCGACTGGCTGGCGGAGCGATTCGAGGAGAGCCGCGCTCGTTTGCGGGCAGTGGCGCAGCGAATGCTCGGCTCGGCCAGCGAGGCCGACGACGCCGTGCAGGAGGCGTGGCTCAAGCTCAGCCGAGCCGACACGCGCGGCGTCGAGAACCTGAACGGTTGGCTGACCACGGTCGTCGCGCGCGTCTGTCTGGACATGCTGCGCGCGCGGCGACCGCGGCCCGAGGGTGCGCCGGAGCCGCCGGAGGCGGGCAGCGATCCGGAGCTCGAGTTTGGACTGGCGGACGCCATCGGTCCTGCGTTGCTCGTCGTCTTCGATACGCTCGCGCCCGACGAGCGCGTCGCTTTCGTGCTGCACGACATGTTCGATCTGTCGTTCGAGGAGATCGCGCCAATTGTCGATCGCACGCCTGCGGCCGCGCGTCAGCTCGCGAGCCGCGCGCGCCGGCGCGTCCGCGGCGCCGAGGCCCCCTCGGCAGCTCCCAACCGCGCTCTCGTCAGCGCATTCCTCGCCGCATCGCGCGACGGCGACTTCGAAGGGCTGCTCGCCGTGCTCTCGCCCGACGCCGTGCTGCGCGCCGACGAGCTGGCGGTGCGCACCGCAGCGGCGAGGGAGAAGCACGGCGCGCCTCGCCTCGCTCCCGAGGTTCGTGGTTCGGCTGAGATCGCCCAGGCGTTCAAGGGCCGTTCCCGCGGCGCTTCGCCCGCGCTCATCGACGGCGAGCCGGGCGCCGTCTGGGCGGTTGACGACAAGGTGCGCGCGGCGTTCGTCTTCACAATCGCGCATGGCAAGATCACGGCGATCGACCTGGTCATGGATCCCGCGCGCCTCGCCGGGCTCGACTTCGAGATCGGCGACTGATCCTGCCGACATGCAAGGTGCTGCGCCGTGTTCGACCAACCCTGCGTGAATCCGGTGGACGCTGCAGGATTCGCGGCCCCTGCCGTGTGATCCGGCGCAAGGCAGTAGGCGAGTCCGCCGGGTCCCGGCACTCGCGCAGGTGTTGCCGTTCGCGTCGTAGGCGAACGAGGTGTCTCTGCTCCGCGGAGCCTACTGCGGGCCTTTCACGCCCTACCCGTACTCGAGCGCGTGGGTCGCGTGCGGCGGGTACTCGCCCCCCCGTCGGCCGTGCAAGACGTAATGGTCCTGCACGTTCGACGTCATGTCGTGGATGTCCGAGTACTTGAACACCGACGTGAACCGTCCAGCGTCGACGGCCGCGGCTTCGCCTCTCCGCGCGCGTACGAGAGCCGGTACAGATCGTCGTACCGGTACGTGAACTCAACGTCCACGCCTGCGAGGGCATCACCGTCGGCACGCGGCGTCAGGGGACTCCGGACGCGGCCCACGGTGCCAATGCCGCGAGCTCGTCCACCAGCAGTACGTTCGGCGCACGCGCCTTGATCTCGATTGCGAAGCGCCGCAAGAAGCGCTCTACCCCTTCGATGTATCCGCGGATCGATACTTCGACCGCTGAGTACGGCGGCACGCGCATCTTCACGTGCTCGCCTATGCGCTCCAACTGAAGGTCGAGCCCGCCGTCTGTCTCGGATACGAACGCCTTTCGCTCAGACGCCGGAAACCCGCTCTCTGCGGCGTTCAAGAACTGCAGCGCCAGATCCGCGACTGACACGTAGAACGGTGCCGGCCACGGAGATCGCCCGGCAAGCTGGAGCTCGACAGTTCCCTTGAGGTAATTGAATGCCGCCTCGCCCTCCAGGCCGGGACCTCCTGACGCGACGGTGAGCCACTCGTCGTCCGGGATCACATACTCCACCTCGAGCTCTTCGTGCATGGAACACCTTTACAGGAACGGGAAGGCCGTTACGACCTGGCCGTTCGGTTCTAGGACAACCCGCAGCTTGTTTGTCGCCTGTCCACTCTTGTCGATACCGATCATTGCATCGAAGGCATGCTCTACGACGAGCCTGCCGCCGGATTCGTACATCGTCTTACTATCAGACCTCACCGCGGTCTCGACGAGCTGGAGGAAGTCCGTTCCTTCGTAGAACACGCTCTTCACTGCGCTCCTGCCTGCGTTCGGGAAGTGCCCGACCAAGACCTTGATCACCTCATCGTCTCGGATGTGCGCTCGCGCCAGAATTTCCGCTGCATGCTCGACTAGTGTTCCTTTAGCGAACTTCAGGACCCCGGCGATAGGAACTATCCCGACGCCTGCGAGGAAACGGTCCCATAATGAGGCTTTGCCTCCGGTTGCCTGCTCGCCGGAGAGCACCACGTTCGCTGCGATTGCAGGGTGCAGCTGGACGAGCTGACCTGCCCCCCGAAAACTGGACGGGTCGAAGCGTGAGTCCTCTACTGATCGTGGAGGACGGATGCGGAAGAGCAAGTTCACCGACGAGCAGATCATCAAGGTCCTGAAGGAGGTCGAGGCGGGCG
>NZ_JALCZC010000169.1:0-5618 GCF_022690805.1 Anaeromyxobacter sp. SG66 | reverse complement strand
CCACGGAGCGGCCGGGCGCGAAGGCCGCGGACGCAGCGCCGGCGCCGACCCGCGCGGAGGCGGCGCTCGCGCGCTACGCCTCGCTCCGCGCCGCCGGGGCGCTCTCCGGCGAGATCCGCACGTTCCCCGGGTGCGAGGGGGAGTCCTGGCGCAAGGTGGAGCGCGACGCGCAGGGACGGACGGTGAAGTACGTCCGCGACGGCCGCGTGGCGGGGCACCACCTCCGCGTCGAGCACCTGTTCGGCGCGGACGGCTCGCTCGCGGCGGTGCGGGTGAGCGACCTCGAGCGCGGTGGCCTCCTCGACGCGGGCGCCCTCGGGCTCACCATCCCGCGCGACGCGACCGAGGCGGACGCGGACGCGCCCCCGCGCTGCGCGCGCTGAGGCCGGGCCGACGGAGACCGGCGAGCAGGGCGACGCCGCTCGGGGCGACGTCGCCGCCCCGTCAGGTGCCCTCGGGCACGAGCTCGATCCGCCGCCAGGCGCCGGCGCGGAAGCGGAGCCAGAGCACGAGCGCGAGGAGCGCGAGGTAGAGGACGAGCCACCCCACCGCGACCGCGTCCCCCGCGCCGAACCAGCGCACCGAGATCCAGCTCCCCGGCACGAACACCGCCCAGCCGATGGCGATGCGCAGCCACATGACGATGGCGGTGTCGCCCGCCGCGCGGAGCCCCTCGCCGAGCACCATGGCGGCGGCGTCGAACAGCTGCCACGCCGCCGCCAGCACGAGCACGCGCCGCCCGATCGCGTGGAAGGCGCCCTCCGGAGCGGCGCCGGGGGAGAAGGGCGCGAGGATCGCGTCCGGCGCGACGAGGTAGAGGAGGCCCACGAAGAGCTGCCAGGCCGCGCACACCGCGAACGTGACCGCGAGGACGCGCGGGACGCGGTCCCTGTGCGCGGCGCCGATGGCCTGGCCGACGAGGATCGCTCCCGCGCTGGCGAGCGCGAGCGAGGGCATGAACGCGATGGTGTTCACCTGGAGGATCGACATCAGCGCCGCCAGCGAGGTCGTCCCGAGGCCGGCGAAGACGACGTTCACGAAGAACACGAAGGCGAGGAGCTCGAGGAACCAGGTGATGCCCGACGGCACGCCGAAGCGGAGCACGCGCCAGAGCTCGCTCCCGCGCAGCCGGCCCGTCCCCGCGCGGCGCCCCTCGCGCACGAACGTCGCGGCGAGCCCGAGGAACGCGACCGTCGTCGAGAACGTGCTCGCGAGGGCCGCCCCCGCGACGCCGAGGGCGGGGAGCCCCAGGTGCCCGTCGATGAGGAGCCAGTTGCCGAGGACGTTCAGCACCATCGCGGCGACGTTCGCGACCATGGGCCGGCGCGTGTCGCCGAGCCCGCCGTAGTAGCCCGCGAGGGCCTCCATGCCGACCGCGGCGCCCGCGGAGAGGAGCCGGAGCTGGAGGTAGCCGCTCATGAGCGCGCGCACGTCCGCGGCGTAGGCGAGGCGGGCGAGGAGGTGCGGCGCCGCGGCCGCGCCGGCGATCCCGAGCGCCTGCGCGCCGGCCGCGACGGCGAGGCCGTACCAGCCGAACCGGCGCGCGCCGGCGGAGTCCCCGCGCCCGAAGAGCTGCGCGGAGAAGCTCTGGACGATGAAGACCGTCCCGATCGGCAGGATGAAGACGCAGAGCGCGTTGGTCGCGCCGGTCGTCGTCGCCGCGAGCGCCGCCTCGCCGAGGTGCGCGACCATCACCGCGTCGGCGATCCCGACCACCGCCTGCGTGGCGCGGGAGATCACGATGGGCCAGGCGAGCGCGACGAGCGCGCGCAGGGTCGCGCCGAGCCCGGCGGGGCGCGTGCCGCCGTCCGGTGGCTCGGGAGCGTTCATGGACGCGCAGGGTACCCGCCGCGCGCCCCTGCCGGAAGCGCGCGCCGCGCGGGCGGGTCCCGGCCGGGCCTGGGGCCAGGTCCGCCGGAGCGCGCTACAGTCACGGCATGGCGCGCATCCTCTACGGGGTCGCGGGCGAGGGGATGGGGCACGCGATCCGCTCGCGCGTGGTCATCGACCACCTGTCGCGCGCCCACGACGTCCAGGTGGTCGTCTCCGGCAGGGCGCACGGGTACCTCAAGTCGCTCGAGCGGGATCGGCTGGGAGTGAACAAGATCTGGGGGCTCTCGATCGTGTACGAGGACAACGAGGTCCGGAGCTTCCGGACCGTCCTCGCGAACCTCAAGGGGGCGGCCCTCGGCGGCTGGCCGCGCAACGTGAAGGCCTACTTCGACCTCGCCCGGGCCTTCCGGCCGGACGTGGTCGTCTCCGACTTCGAGAGCTGGAGCCACCTGTTCGCGCGGACGCACGGGCTCCCGTGCATCTCCGTGGACAACAACCAGATCGTGAACCGCGCCCATCATCCGCCGGAGGTGATCGCCGGGCACGAGGCGGAGTTCCTCGTCGCGAAGGCCGTGGTGAAGGCGAAGCTGCCGGGCTGCTTCCACTACCTCGTCGCGACGTTCTTCCGGCCGGAGCGGGTGAAGCGCCGCACGACGCTCCACCCGCCGGTGCTCCGCCCGGAGATCCTCGCCGCGCGGCCGGAGCGCGGCGAGCACCTCCTCGTCTACCAGACCTCCACCTCCAACGAGGCGCTGCCCGAGGTCCTGCGGCGCTCCGGGCGCGAGTGCCGCATCTACGGGCTCCGCCGCGACCTCGTCGCCGACGCGAGGGAGGGGAACCTCCTGTGGCGTCCCTTCAGCGAGCCCGTCTTCGTCGAGGACCTGCGCACCGCGCGCGCGGTCGTGTCGGGCGGATCCTTCACGCTCATGAGCGAGGCGGTGTATCTCGGGAAGCCCATGCTCGCCGTCCCCGTGAAGCGCCAGTTCGAGCAGATCCTGAATGCCCGCTACCTCGAGCGGCTCGGCTACGGCGTCGCCGCCGAGACGATCGACGACGCCGTGCTCGCGGGGTTCCTCGCGCGCCTCCCCGACCTCGAGCGCGGCCTCGCCGCGTATCGACAGGACGGGAACCGCGACCTCCTCGCCGCGCTCGACGCGACCCTCGCGCGCGCGCTCGGCTCCGGCGCCGCCGCGCCGCTCCCCTGAGGCGCCCCGCGAATGCGCCTCCGCGTCGTCGCCGTCGGCAGGGATCGCTCCGGGCTCTACGCGCCGGCGATCGAGGAGTACGCGAAGCGCCTCGGGCGCTACGCGCGGTTCGAGCTCGTGGAGGTCCCCGAGGCCCGCAAGCACGCGGGGACCGCGCAGGCGAAGGAGGAGGAGGCCGGGTCGCTCCTCGCCAAGCTCGGCCCGCGCGAGCGGGTCGTCGCGCTCGACGAGCGCGGCGCGGAGTGGACGAGCGTGCAGCTCGCGGAGCGCGTGCGGCGCTGGACGGAGGGGGGGCGCGACGTCGCGCTCGTCATCGGCGGCTCGGACGGCCTCTCGCGCGCGGTGCTGGATCGGGCCGAGGAGACGCTCGCGCTCTCGCGCATGACGCTCGCGCACCGGCTGGCGCGGCTCGTCCTCGTGGAGCAGCTCTACCGCGCCATGACGATCCTGCGGGGCGAGCCGTACCACAAGTGAGTGCTGCGGCGCACGATCCCGGGCCTGCGGCGGGGGTGCTCGCTCCTCGCCTCGGCTCCGGTCTCGTGCGCCTCGCGCCTCCGGGTCCAAAGCCGCGCGCCCGGCCGGCCGTTCTTCCTTGTGGCCGCCCGGGCGCATCCCTAACATCACGCGACACGCCGTCCGACCGGAGGAACCCGTGACGAAGCCGAAGCCCGTCCTGCTCGTCGTCCTCGATGGCTGGGGCCTCCGCGTCGAGCGCGAGGCGAACGCCATCGCCGTGGCGGGCACCCCGAACATGGACGCCCTCGTCCACGAGTACCCGCACACCGCCATCGAGACGAGCGGGCTCTCGGTCGGCCTTCCGGAGGGCCAGATGGGCAACTCCGAGGTGGGCCACACGAACCTCGGGGCGGGCCGGATCGTCTACCAGGACCTCGTGCGCATCAACCGCGCGGTGGAGGACGGATCCTTCTTCAAGAACGACGCGCTCCTCCTGGCGTGCCGCCGCGCCAAGGAGAACGGCGCGGCGCTCCACCTCATGGGCCTCCTCTCCGACGGCGGGGTGCACAGCCACGTCGAGCACCTGTACGCGCTCGTCGAGCTCGCGCGGCGCGAGGGGGTGCCGCGCACGTTCGTCCACGCGTTCATGGACGGGCGCGACACCCCGCCGAAGAGCGGCCTCGAGTACATGGCTCAGCTCGAGAAGCGGCTGCGCGACACCGGCTACGGCAAGGTCGCGGTGGTCTCCGGGCGCTACTACGCGATGGACCGCGACAAGCGCTGGGATCGCGTGGAGCTCGCCTACCGCGCGCTGGTGAAGGGCGAGGGCCAGCGGGCGCCGAGCGGCGTCGCGGCGATGGAGGCCGCGTACGGCCGCGGGGAGACCGACGAGTTCGTGAAGCCCACCGTCGTCGTGAACGGAGACGGCAAGCCCGTCGGTCCGGTGCGCGACGGCGACGCGGTGCTGTTCTTCAACTTCCGCGCGGACCGCGCGCGCGAGATCACCCGCGCGCTCGCCGGCGAGGGCTTCCACGACTTCGACCGCGGCGCTCCGCCGCGGCTCTCCGCCTACGTGTGCATGACCGAGTACGACAGGACGTTCCCGTACCCGGTCGCCTACGCGCCGCAGGACCTCACCGAGATCTTCCCCGAGATCGTCTCGCACGCCGGCCTCGCGCAGCTCCGCTGCGCGGAGACCGAGAAGTACGCCCACGTCACGTTCTTCTTCAACGGCGGGCGGGAGACGGTCTACCCGGGCGAGGACCGGATCCTCGTGCCGAGCCCGCGCGAGGTGAAGACCTACGACGAGAAGCCGGAGATGAGCGCGCGCGAGGTGACGGACAAGCTCGTCGCGGCGCTCGGCACGGGCAAGTACGGCTTCGCGCTCGTGAACTACGCGAACCCGGACATGGTCGGGCACACCGGGATCCTCGACGCCGCGGTGAAGGCCGTGAAGGTCGTGGACGAGTGCGTCGGCCGGCTGTGGCAGGCGGCGAAGGCGCAGCGGATGGCGATGATCGTGACGGCGGACCACGGCAACTGCGAGCTGATGACGGACCCGCAGACCGGCCAGCCGCACACCGCCCACACCTTGAACCCGGTGCCGTTCATCCTCGCCGATCCCGACCTGCGCGGCGCGAAGCTCCGCGCGAAGGGCGTGCTCGCCGACGTCGCTCCGACCGCGCTCCAGGTGATGGGGCTCCCGCAGCCGAAGGAGATGAAGGGGCTCGGGCTCCTCGTGCGATGAGCGAGGAGGGGTCGAGCGACGTTCGCGTCCGGGTCGCCGCCGCGCTCCGCGGCGTCGCCGCGGCGCTCCTCGAGCTCGTCTACCCGCCGCGCTGCGCCGCCTGCGGGGGCGCGGTGGTCGCGGAGCCGTTCTGCTCCGTGTGCGGCGAGGCCGTCGACCCCGTCCCGGAGGGCTGCCGGCGCTGCGGCCTGCCCGGGCCGGATCCGCTCTGCGGCGCCTGCCGCGCCGACCCGCCCGCGTTCGACGCGGTCCGCGCGGGCGGCCTCTTCGGCGGCCCGCTCGCCGACGCGATCCACGCCCTCAAGTACGGCGGCCGTCCCGCGCTCGCGCGCCCGCTCGGCGCCTGGCTCGCCCGCGCCGCTCCGCTCCCGCCGGGC
>NZ_JALCZC010000168.1:2500-5644 GCF_022690805.1 Anaeromyxobacter sp. SG66 | reverse complement strand
CAAAAGAAAAAAGCCCGCCGGCGCGAATTGCGCCAGCGGGCCAAGAAAAAAATGCGGCAGCGACCTACTCTCCCACACCGCTTCCGGTGCAGTACCATCGGCTCTGGTGGGCTTAACTACCGTGTTCGGGATGGGAACGGGTGTGACCCCACCGAAATAGCCACCGCAAACCTGGAAAAGAGCTCGAGAAGCGACTGCTGCTGCTTCTCGCTGAATACGAAGGGTTAGAAGAGTCTTCCAGCGGGCCTCGCGTGGCCCGGACTACACGTTTCGATGCCTCGATCTCGACCTCGTCCAATGGTCGTCTACGACCTGAGAAGAGGGAGACCAAGCCGCACGCCCGATTAGTACCGGTCAGCTGAGCGCCTCACGGCGCGTACACCTCCGGCCTATCAACCTCGTCGTCTTCGAGGGGGCTTCAGGGGCTTGCGCCCGGGAGAAGTCGTCTCGAGGTTGGCTTCCCGCTTAGATGCTTTCAGCGGTTATCCGTTCCGCACATAGCTACCCAGCGATGCCCCTGGCGGGACAACTGGTACACCAGCGGTGCGTCCATCCCGGTCCTCTCGTACTAAGGACAGATCCTCTCACTTCTCCTACGCCCACGGCAGATAGGGACCAAACTGTCTCACGACGTTTTGAACCCAGCTCGCGTACCGCTTTAATTGGCGAACAGCCAAACCCTTGGGACCTGCTCCAGCCCCAGGATGCGATGAGCCGACATCGAGGTGCCAAACCGCGTCGTCGATGTGAACTCTTGGACGCGATAAGCCTGTTATCCCCAGAGTACCTTTTATCCGTTGAGCGATGGCCCTTCCATACAGAACCACCGGATCACTATGACCTGCTTTCGCACCTGCTCGAGCCGTCGCTCTCGCAGTCAAGCTCCCTTATGCCATTGCACTCGACGCCTGGTTTCCAATCAGGCTGAGGGAACCTTAGCGCGCCTCCGTTACTTTTTGGGAGGCGACCGCCCCAGTCAAACTACCCACCAGCCATTGTTCCCGACCCCGATGAGGGGTCCAGGTTAGACACCAGAAATCGCCAGGGTGGTATTTCACCGTTGCCTCCCCCCAAGCTAGCGCCCGGGGTTCATAGGCTCCCACCTATCCTACACAAGCAATTCCTAGTGTCAGTGGCAAGTTGTAGTAAAGGTTCATGGGGTCTTTCCGTCTTGCCGCGGGTAAACTGCATCGGCACAGCTATTTCAATTTCGCTGAGTCCCTGGTCGAGACAGCGCGGAAGTCGTTACGCCTTTCGTGCAGGTCGGAACTTACCCGACAAGGAATTTCGCTACCTTAGGACCGTTATAGTTACGGCCGCCGTTTACCGGGGCTTCGGTTCATCGCTTTGGCCTTGCGGCCTGACGAATCACCTTAACCTTCCGGCACCGGGCAGGCGTCAGACCCTATACGTCCACTTGACGTGTTTGCAGAGTCCTGTGTTTTTGTTAAACAGTCGCTACCGCCATTTATCTGCGACCCAGTGTCGCTTCAGGAGCAAGTCCCTACACGACGCCGGGCCCCCCTTCTTCCGAAGTTACGGGGGTAGATTGCAGAGTTCCTTGACCAGAGTTCTCTCAAGCGCCTTAGGATTTTCTCCTCGCCCACCTGTGTCGGTTTGCGGTACGGGCGCCTCGTCAGCTCCACGCGGGGATTTTCTAGGAAGCATGGGATCACGCACTTCAGGCCTTGCGGCCACGTCATCACCTCTCGGCGTTAACGGCCTCACCTTTTCATCGTATGAGGCCCGCCTACGGGCTTGAACCGGGACGACCGTCACCCGGCTGCGCTACCCTTCTCCGTCCCCCCTCGCTTCAACGCCAACGGGGCGGTACAGGAATATTAACCTGTTGTCCATCGCCTACGCCTTTCGGCCTCGGCTTAGGGCCCGACTAACCCTGGGCGGATTAACCTTCCCCAGGAAACCTTGGGCTTACGGCGAACGAGTTTCTCACTCGTTTTGTCGCTACTCATATCGGCATCAGCTCTAGAACAGACTCCACCAGTCCTTGCGGTCTGGCTTCGCTGCCGGTTCTACGCTCCCCTACCGATCCCTTGCGGGATCCCGTGGCTTCGGTGTCATGCTTGAGACCCGATACATTTTCGGCGCAGTCTCGCTTGATCAGTGAGCTATTACGCTATCTTTAAAGGATGGCTGCTTCTAAGCCAACCTCCTGATTGTCAAAGCGCTACCACATCCTTTTTGTGATCACTTAGCATGAACTTGGGGACCTTAGCCGACGATCTGGGTTATTCCCCTCTCGCCGATGAATGTTATCACCCACCGACTGCGTCCCGGGATAACAGTTTCAGGCATTCGGAGTTTGGTACGGTTTGGTAATCTGGTAGGACCCCTAGCCGTTCCAGTGCTCTACCTCCTGAACTGAATTTCCCGAGCCGATACCTAAATATCTTTCGGGGAGAACCAGCTATCACCAAGTTTGATTGGCCTTTCACCCCTACTCACAGCTCATCCCAGAAGTTTTCAACCTCCATGAGTTCGGTCCTCCACGCGGTTTTACCCGCGCTTCAACCTGGCCATGAGTAGATCACCTGGCTTCGGGTTATAATGATTGCGACTGGCGCCCGTTTCGGACTCGCTTTCGCTGCGCCTCCGGCTATCGCCTTAAGCTCGCCACAACCATTAAGTCGCCGATTCATGATGCAAAAGGTACGCTCTCAGGCATTCCGCTTGCGCGGCATAGCCCTCGAACTGCTTGTAGGCATGCGGTTTCAGGTTCTTTTGACTCCCCTAACAGGGGTTCTTTTCACCTTTCCCTCGCGGTACTTGTTCACTATCGGTCTCTAGGGAGTATTTAGCCTTACGAGATGGTCCTCGCAGATTCAGGCAGGATTTCACGTGTCCCGCCTTACTTGGGTACGCAATCAGGAGATACACATCGGTTTCGGTTACGGGACTGTCACCCTCTGTGGTCCGACTTTCCAGACGGCTCACCTACCGATGCTTCTCTCCCGGGTCATCCCCATTGCGCCCCTCAACCCCAGCTGGACTCGCGTCCAACCGGTTTGGGCTGTTCCGCTTTCGCTCGCCACTACTGACGGAATCGCTGTTTGCTTTCTCTTCCTCCGGGTACTGAGATGTTTCACTTCCCCGGGTTCGCTTCCTGCACCTATGGATTCAGCG
>NZ_JALCZC010000167.1:0-5672 GCF_022690805.1 Anaeromyxobacter sp. SG66 | reverse complement strand
GCGCCCGCGAGGCGGAAGCCGGCGCCGACGGCGAAGCCGCGCGCGCGCCGCCCGCGGTGAGGCCCGCCGGCCCGCTCACCGCGCGGCGTCGCTCAGGCGCGCCGCGGCGGCGGGATCGACGCGCCGCGCGAGCTCGAGCTCCAGCTCGACGTCCCGGTGCTCCCGCTCGTCGCGCCCCTCGAGCGTGCCCGCGATCTTGAAGAAGATCACGCGGCAGGAGCCGCCGCCGAGCTCCGTCCCCTCGACCCGGTAGCGCACGTCCGACCCGTCGAGATCGGTCTCGGCGACCCAGCGGCCCCCCTTCACGGTCCGCGTGTCGCGGGCCTGCGAGAGGAGCTGCGACACGGTTCCGAGCGGCGCCTTGCCGATCGAGACGCCGTCGTCGCTCCCGAGGTCGAAGCCGCGCTCGTCCAGGAGGCGCAGCGCCGCCGGCCACACCTCGGCGAGGGGCCGCGAGAGGCCCTGCGCGTCGAGCGCCGCGCGGAGGCGCGCCTCGCGCTGCGCTGCGGCGCAGCCCGCCGCGAGGAGCACGGCGCAGGCGAGCACGCGAGAGGGCGAGAGGCGCATCGGACGCCATCATGCGCCCGCCGCGGAGGCCTCGCTCGGCCCATCCGAGGAGCGCCGGCGGGTGGAGCCGAGAGGGTGGGAGCGCAGCGCCGCGCAGGTCGGCGCACCGCGCCGCCGACGCCGGCCGGGCGCCGCGGGACCTGCCGCGATAGCATGCTCTCCCATGCGTCGCCTCCTCGCGGTCGTCCTCCTCGGCCTCTCGATCGGCGCCGGCATCGCCGTCGTGTCCCGGATCTTCCTGCGCGAGCGGCCGCTGCCGTCGCCCCCCGCCGTGGCGACCCAGATCCGCGAGGTCGCCCGCCTCGAGACCCTGGAGGTGCGGCTCTACAAGAAGGTGAGCTTCGAGCCCGAGCCCACGCAGGCGGACTCGCTGTGGGGTGACGTCGCGGGCTGGCTGCGCCACACGCTCGCCGCGCCGAAGGGGAAGGCCATCGTCTTCGCCGACGCCTTCCTCACCCTCGACCTCGAGCGGCTGAACGCCACGAGCGTGGGCGTGCAGGGGCGACGGGTCGACGTGGTGCTCCCGCCCATCCGCACCACCATCGCGATCCGCCCCGGCGAGACCGAGATCCTCGGCTCGAACCTCGACTCGGCCGAGACGGCGCGCCTGCTCGACCTCGCCAAGGTGGCCTTCGAGCGGGAGGTCGACGGCGACGTCGCGCTGAAGGCGCGGGCGCGGGCCTCGGCGGAGCGGCACATCCGGGCGCTGCTCGTCGGGCTCGGCTTCGGGGAGGTGCGGTTCGTGGACGCGCTCCCGCCGGGCGAGAGCGCGAGCTGAATATTCTGACGGGGGCTGCGCCCTGAGGATTCGTCACATCTTCGGCTGCTGACCGGGGGAGCGGCTTCGGTCGGCCGAGCGGCGCACCACGCGCTCCGGCTGGGCATCGACGGGTCGGCACGCGCACGCCGGGAACGCTCCGGGCGGAGCACTGCGGGGCGGCAGAGCGGTGAGCGTCACCAGCGGGGGCGCAGGGGATCGGAAGCCGGAAGTACGCGAGCGGTGAGCCGTCGCTCCAGCCTGGCGACCATGCGAAACCCGCCCTCCGTTCTGCCCGGAGATTCGGTCAGCTCCGTGGCGGCCGCAAATCACGGCGCCCACATCCCCAGCTGCATGACCGGACGCAGAGGTGCCACGTCAGCGTGCGCGGGCGGCGTCGGCCCGTCGCCCGCGTCGCGCCGGAAGCGATCCATGTGCTCGCGCCCGAAGCTCCTCTCTGCGTGAAGCAGATTGTGGGCTCGGCAGGCGAGCCGAAGATTGTCGATCGTCGATGGTCCCCCGAGGGAGGCGGGTTGAATGTGGTCGAGCTCGAGCTTCCAGCGGCTCTTGCAGCGGCAGCCGTCCGGGCCGACCCAGGCGCAGCGCCCGCCGTCGCGTTTCCACACGGCCCGGCGCACTATCGCCGGGATCGTGGTCCTCGCCGGCGGCGTCTTCGCCGCGGCCTTCTTCGTCGCCGCGGCCTTCGTCGTCCCGGCCTGCTTTGCGCCCTCGTTCGAGCCTTCCTTGGCGTCCTTGGTCTTCCGCTCCGGCGCGACCGCGCCCTTGCGCTTGCCGTGCTTCTCGATGGCGCAGCGGATCGCCTCGCGGAGCACCGCCGCGAGGTCACCGTCCGGGACCTTGTGCGACAGGAGCGAGCGGAGCGTCTCGAGGTCCTCCTTGCAGGCACGGTCGAGGGTGACGCGGAGCGACCATTGGCTCTCCGAGACGGCGAGCGTCTCGGCCCGTCGCTTCGGCTCCGCGAGAGTGGGCTGGGGCGCCGGCAGCGCGCCGGCCGCAGGTCCCGGATCGAGGGTCGGCTCCGCAGGGCCGGGTGCGGTAGCCGCCTCGGCCCGCTCGGCCTTTGGGAGCTCTAGCGCTGCGCCCACCACGGCGGGCGCGCGTTCGGTGAGCTTGCGAAGGCCAGCACGCGGAGCGGTGCGCGCCTGGACGGAGACGACGAGGTGCTCGACCTCGGCCCGGGTCCGGAAGGCGGCGCGAGCGAGGAGGTCGTCCACGTTCTGCTCCGTGAGCACCTGGCCGAGGAGCGCCACGGTGGACAGGCAAAGACGCCCATCGCGCAGCGGAGCCTCGAGGATCGGGAAGCGGCGCAGCACCCGCATCGCCTGGATGCGCCGGCCGGCGGCGCCCTCCCGGAGGTGGAGCGCCTCCAAACAGTACGCCCAGAGGGACGCATGGCCGATCTCGACGAAGGCGCGGCGCCGATCGAATTCGTCGAGGTGCAGGAGGAAGTCGACCTGGACGTTCCGTTCCTCCCCGGCGAGCTCGCGCAGGCGCAGGGCGAGGACGTTCGACTCGAGAGCAGCGGGAGTGAGCGCAGACATGGGGATGCACCTCCAGTACACCCTTCGTAGCACGCGATCTTCGGAGCTCCGGAGACGCTCCAGGCTCGCGCCTGTGCGGCGTTCTCCGGCGCATCCTCGTCGTTGCCCCAAGGCGATCGGCGCGCGCTTCACGCGCGAGAAGCGTGCGCGAGAGCGGCCTTCCCGCGCCGCCCGTGTGCCTGAGCGCAATCGGGGCGAGAAGGCGTCAATGGAGAATGTTTCACCCACCGCAACTGGGACGCCTCGCCTCGCCGCGAGAAGAGCCGCGACACCGGCCGGCACTGCCGCTGGCGATAGTTGTCACCGTGGGTGAATATGGCCGACCTTCCATGACGCTCCAGCCCGTGCTCCGGGGCGAGCTGCGGAGGCGCCTTCGAGAAGTCCGCGCGCACCCCGCGCGAAGTCACTCCGTCGCCCCCCCGACACACGGCGAGACGCTCGCCTGCTCCGCCGCCCTCCCCCGTTCGACGGGGTCCGAGCACGAGCGCGTGCGCGGATCCCGTCGATGCCCGAATCCGACATGCGCACTGAAGCCGTCGTCGAACCACCCGCCGCTCGTCCGGCGAGTACCTGCACTTGTGATGAATGACTAGTGGCTGCGCCCCGCCCCACCGACGTCTGGACGCCGTCGTCGGAGCCCCACCCGGCTCGCCGGGTCCCGTGCGCCGCCGCGAGCGGCTTCGCCGCTTCCGCGGCGTCGCCCCGGCGGGCTCGCTTCGCGCGCCTATTCGCGAATCATGATCGGCCGTTTACCAGCGAACAGCAGCACTTCACGGCCGGAAGACCGCCGGGTCGTCCTGGATCGCGTCGACCGCGGCCGCGAAGCCTGCGAAGTCCCCGTACCGCTCGGGCGCGATCCGGCCGCGGGCGAGGTCGAGCCGCTCCTCCCGCACGAGCGTTCGGCCGTCGGCGCGCTCCGTGCGCTCGAAGGTGCCGAAGGGCGTCTCCACCTTGCGCGCCGCCGCGGCGCGCGCCGAGAGCCCCGCGGGCGCGATGATCTCCACCCGGGAGGTGCCGCGCTCCGGCGTCGGCAAGAGCAGCGCCGTGCGCCGCGAGGCGACCTGCACGTACCGCGACGCGAGCCGCGCCGGGAACACCTGCGCGTCGACCACGACGCCGCCGTCGGCGGCGCGGGCCAGCTCGGGCGCGGAGCCGCGCCAGCGGATCCCGAGGGGCGCGGCGGGATCGTCCTCGCCCTCGATCGTCACGTCCTGCACCGCGAACCCGCCGAAGGTGCGCGACAGCATCGCCTCCACCGCCTGGCGGCGCTCGGTCGCGTCGAGCTTCTCGAGCGCGGCCTTGGCGGCGGCGGCCATCGCGCCGAAGTAGCGATCGGTCCCCTCCACGTCGGCGCCGCCGTCCGTGCCGAGCGCGATCCGCACCGTCACCTGGCGCTCCTCGGGGACGAGCGCGCGCGCGGGCGTGTGCTGGAGCTCGAGCGCGTCGCCCGGCTCGGGCAGGACGAGCGCGTCCACGTCGAGGACGCTCGAGGGCAGCGCGCCGAACGGCGCGAGCCGGAGCGACGGATCCAGCCAGAAGGTCTCCTTCCCCGCCTCGACGCGCAGGAGCGGGTGCGTGAACTCGCCGGGGTTCGGGAAGCGGAAGGCGACGGCGCTCGCGGAGAACGGGCGCGCGAGCGCGATGCGCGTGCGCAGGCCGAGCTCGGAGAGGAGCGCCTTCAGGAGCACGAGCCGGCTCCCGCGGCCGCGCGACAGGACCGCGCTCGCGTCCTCGCCGAGCGCGCTCGTCGAGCCGAGGACGGTCCGCGCGACGTGGGCGTAGGCCGCGCGCGCGAGCGCGGCCGGCGGGGCGCCCGGCCCCGCCGAGGTGCGGAGCTCCCGGGCCAGCGCGCGGAGCTCCTCGGTGGGCTTCGTCCGCTCGAGGGCGCCGTCGCCGAGGGCCCGCTGGATGGCGGCGCGGTCGACCGCCGCGCCGACCTGCACGAAGGGCAGGTACTCCTGCATCGGCACCGCCTCGGGCTCGGGCACGAACGCCGGCACCTCGGTGCGGAGCGCGCGCATCACCTCGCGGCCCCCCTCGCGCTTCACCTCCGGGGCCGGCATGCCGTGCGCGTCCACCTCGAGGCCGAGCCCCTCGGGCGCGGTCACCACGTAGGTGGAGCGGAAGAGCGGCACGCCTCCCACCTGGAAGTAGAACGGGTCGGCGACGTAGCCGCCGCCGACGCCCGGCACCGCGCGCAGGTGCTCCACCTCCACGTAGTCGCCGGGCTCGAGGCCGGCGAGCGACACCGACCCCTTGGACGCGCCGGCGCGCTCGGGCTCCACGGTGCGGCCGCCGGGCTTCACCGTGCGGAGCACGAGCACGTCCGCGCCGTGGGGGACCGTAACCTCGCCGAACTCCTCCACGCCCTGCTGGTCGAGCACCTTCACGACCTGGTGCGTGCGCTCGATCGCGGCGCCCCCCGGGAGGACCTCGATCGCGGCGGCGTCGAGCACCATCGCCGCGGAGGTCGCGCCGCGCGGGCGCGCCCGCTCGTACGCGCGGATGGCGGCCTTGCCGTCCTCGGCGGCGCCGTCGAGCACCTCGTGCCCGTCCTGGAGCGCGAGCGCGCGCCGGAGCGCGAGGTCCGCGCCGTCGAGGAGGAGGGCCCGCTCGCGGAGCGCGCGCGCGGCCGCGGCGTCCCCGGCGAGCTCCGTCACGTCGGCGAGCTTCTTCGCGACGCGCGGGCTGCGCGGCCAGAGCTCCGCGACGACGCGGAGCGCCTCGACCGCGCCGGCGGGGTCGTTCGCCCCCACGAGCGCGCCCGCGCGTGACAGGGCGGGCTC
>NZ_JALCZC010000166.1:0-5677 GCF_022690805.1 Anaeromyxobacter sp. SG66 | reverse complement strand
CGCGGCGCTCGCGGGCAAGGCGCTCGCCAAGGCGACGAAACGCGCCGCGAAGCCCGCGGCGCGCCGCGCGCGCTGATACCCAGGGTGAATGCGGCCCGATCGCGCTCCGGTCGGGCCGCGCCCCCGCTCAAGCACGTTCCTCGCGGTCGGCGGGCGCCTACTTTGACGCGGTCCCGGGGTTGCGGCACACTCGCCGCCGCTTCTCCCTCCGATCGCTCCGATGCTCCATCGCGTCCCTTCCTGGCTCGTGCCCGCGAGCGCGCTCGTGCTCGCCGGCCTCGTCCTCCCGCGTCCGTCCTCTCCCGGGACGGGCGCCGCGTCCTCCTCCACCGCCTCGGCCCAGAAGAAGCTGGCCGCGGCCGCCCCCGCCGCGCCCGAGCTGCCGATCCGCATCGGCGAGATCGCGTTCGACGAGGCCTCGGGGCGGTACGTCGCGCCGCTCGGCGATCGCCGCGCGACCCTCACGCTCGATCCGGGGCTGCAGGACCGGCTGGAGCGCGCGCTCGACACGTACCGGGTGCCCTGGGGCGCGACCGTCATCATCGAGCCCTCCACGGGGCGGATCCTCGCGCTCGCGGAGCACTCCCGCGCGGAGCCGGGTCGCCGCGGCCTGTCTCTCGCGGCGCTCGCGCCGGCGGCGAGCATCTTCAAGCTCGTCACCGCCGCGGCCCTGCTCGAGCAGGGGACGCACCCCGACGAGGAGGTCTGCTACCACGGCGGCAAGCACCGGCTCGCGCCGAAGCTCCTCGCCGACGACCCGCGCCGCGACCATCGCTGCGTCACGCTCGCCTCCGCCTTCGGCCACTCGACGAACGTCGTCTTCGCGAAGCTCGCCGACCGGGGCCTCGACGCGGAGCGGCTGCGCGCGACCGCCGAGCGGTTCCTCTTCAACACCGAGATCCCCTTCGCCCACCCGGTCGAGATCTCCCGGGCGGACATCCCGGACGACGACTTCGGCTTCGCGAACACCGCCGCCGGCTTCGGCGGGGTGAAGCTCTCGCCGCTGCACGCGGCGCTGCTCGCCGCCATCGTCGCGAACGACGGCGTGCTCGTGCCGCCCGTGATCGTCGACGCGGTCGAGGGCGGCGGCCCGCCGCCCTCCGCGGGCGATCCGCGCCGCGTGATCGAGGAGCCCGTGGCGGCGGAGCTCGCCCGCATGATGCGGAGCACGGTCACGGAGGGCACCGCCCGCCGCGCCTTCTCGCGCGCCCGCGGCCCGCTCCGGAGCATCTCGGTGGCGGGCAAGACGGGGTCGCTCGCCGACGCCCAGCCGTACCGCGACTACTCCTGGTTCGTGGGGTACGCGCCGGCGGACAAGCCGCAGATCGCGATCGCGACCGTGGTGGTGAACGAGCGGCTCTGGCACGCGCGCGCGCCCACCGTCGCGCGCGAGGCGCTCGAGGCGTACTTCGCGACGCACGTCGCCTCGGCGAAGGGCGCGGAGCTCCGCACGGCGTCGAGGTAGCCGGGGGCTTCGCCCCGCGCCCTGCGCGCGGGGTCCCTTGCGCCGGCGCGGACGGCTCGCCGCGAGCGCGGCGGCGCCCCGCCTCGCCTCGCCCGCGAGCCGGCGGCGGCGCTACCCCAGCTCGACGAGCCCCGCGTCCGCGAAGCGCCGGATCGCCTTCAGCACGTCCAGCTCGCGCAGGGGCGCCACGCGGGTGAGCTCGCGGAGGTCGCGCCGGCCGTCGCAGCGCGAGAGCAGGTACTTGTCGGCCGAGGAGAGCCGCAGGCGCGCCACCTCGCGCGCCGCGAGCTTGAGCCGCGGCGTCCGGGGCGGTCCGAGGAGCTCCGCCTGGAGCCGCTCCCCGAGCACGCGCTCGGTCTCGACGAGCAGCGACCGCGCGGCCTCCGAGGCGGGGGCGAGCTCCACCGCGCGCGCCGCCACGAGCTCGGCGTCGTCGGCGCGGCCGTCGGCGAGGAGCGAGCGGGCGCGGTCGATGAGGTCGGCGGCGCCGACCGGCTCCGTGGCGACGGCCGCCGCGAGCGGCGCCGGCGCGGCGCGGAGCGCGCCCTGCCGGGCGAGCGCGTACAGCCGCTGGTAGAGGTGGAAGTCGGTCGCGTGCAGCGCGAGCCCGAGCTCGTCGATGGTCTTGCCCTCGCGGGCGAGCGCGAGGAGCCGTCCGTCGATCGTGCCCGGGCCGGCGGAGGCGGGCGCCGCGGCCTCGTCCACGACGAGCGAGGCGGCGCCGCTCGGGAACTCGCCGCGGAACGCGCTCCAGGCGGTCGTCCGGAACTCCGCCTCGCGCGCGATGTCGGCGAGCGGCACCGCCGCGTCGAGCTCGTCCACGTCGGGCGGCGCGCCGTCGTCGAACCAGAACACGCCCGCGTCCCACAGGAACACGTCGAGGAGCGTCTCGCGCAGCTTGATGGCGAGGACGTCGCGGATGACGTCGGGCGACACGAGGCCGACGAGCGTCAGCACCTTCCCGAGCCGGATCCGCGTCTCCTCCTGCGTCTGGAAGGCCTTCGCGAGCTGCTCCTCGGAGACGTGCCCGAAGTTGAGCAGCAGCTGGCCGAGGTGCTCGCGCGGATCGTTCGACCCGGCCCCGATGGCCACGCCGTCGCGGACCTGGATGGACTTCTTCACGGTGCCGCGCTCGCAGCCGAGCGTGCCCGACATGCGTCGCCGCGCGAGCAGGTCGACGAGCTCCGAGAGCGGGAGGACCGCGAAGCTGCCCATGAGGCCGCGCATCGAGGCCCGAGTGTCGCCCGCGCGGCGGGTGGCGGCAAGCAAGCCGCTGTTGTAGAACCGCGCCGTGAAGACGGAATCGAACGACATCGGCCGGCCGCCTCGGGGACCCGCGCCGCGCCGCGGCCTCCGCCTCGCCGCCGCCGCGACGGCCGCCGTCCTCGTCGTGGCGCTCGCCTACCTCGCCTACGACCGCTTCGTCACGCAGCCGGCGCTCGACCGCGCGGCCATCCTCGGGTTCGGCGTGGACCGCACCGACGTGGCCGCGCCGGCCATCGAGCTCGAGGCGCTCGACGGCACGCGCTTCTCGCTCGCGCAGGCGAAGGGCCAGGTGGTCTTCGTGAACTTCTGGGCCACCTGGTGCCCGCCGTGCCGGGAGGAGATGCCCTCGATGGTGCGGCTCGGGCGGGAGCTCGAGGCGAAGCACCCCGGCCGCTTCCGGATGGTCGCCGTCTCGGTGGACGAGGCGTGGGACCCCGTGAAGGAGTTCTTCGCCGCGCCGCCCTACTTCGGGAAGCCCGGCCTCGCCGTGGCGCTCGACCCCGCCCAGGTGGCGACGCGCGCCTACTACTGCGCCGCCCGGGGAGGGGTCTGCCCCGACCTCAAGTTCCCGGAGACCTACATCGTCGACAAGGACGGCCGGCTGGTCGCCTTCGTGGTCGGCCCCCGCGACTGGTCCGACCCCTCCGCGCGACTGCTCCTCGAGTCGATGATCGGGTCGTAAAAGTTCCCTGTCCACGAACGGTTAGCGAGCCTGGAGCGACGCTCGCGCGCGCCCGGCGATCGGGGGCCAGCGCGGCCGGAGGCCAGCGCGCCGGCGGGGGCGAGCTCCCCGGTTTTCTTGATAGCCGTCGATCGCGTGCACTATAAGGGCCCGTGAATCTTGGAGATCCGCCGCGCCCGCTCCCCGGGCGCGCACGTCTCCGGAGGGGCACGTGCGACCGGACGGCGTCATCCCGGTGGTGCTCGCGGGGCTGGGTGAAACCGGGCGGGCGATCGCCCGGGCGGTCGTGCTGCGCGACGACCTCGAGATCGTCGCGGCGGTCGATCCCGACGCCGCCCTCGCCGGCCAGCCGCTCGACGAGCTCGTCGGCGCTCCCGCGCCCGAGCTGCGCGTGGAGAGCGACCTCGCCGAGGCGCTCGCGCGCGCCAAGGGCGGAGTCCTCCTGCACTCCGGGACGAGCCGGCTCGAGGAGGCGCTCCCCGATCTCCGCGCCGCGGTGCGGGCAGGCGTCCACGTCGTCTCGACCTGCGAGGAGCTCGTGAACCCGGCGCTCGACAGCGCCGAGGACGCCGAGGCGCTCGACCGGCTCTGCGAGCAGCGCGGGGTCGCGGTCGTGGCGACGGGGGTCGCGCCGGGGTTCGTGCTCGATCGGCTCCCCGCGTTCCTCTCCCAGGTCGCCGGACCGGTGCGCCACGTGCGCGTGATCCGGGTGGTCGACGTGACGGCCGGCTCCGGGGCGCTGCGGCAGAAGGCGGGCCTCGGGCTCGCCGAGGACGCGTTCGACGAGGCGCTCGAGCGCGGCGAGATCGGCCAGCCCGGCCTCGCGCAGTCGGCGGCGCTCCTCGCCGAGTCGTGCGCCGGCGCCGACGAGTACGAGGTGGACGAGGAGATCGTCCCGCTCCTCGCGGAGGAGGACGGCGCGGTGGGACGCGGAGAGGTGGCCGGGGTCCAGCAGGTCGCGCGGGTGTTCGCCGAGGATCGCGAGGTGGTCCGGCTCGAGCTCGTGCTGCAGGCCGGCGCCGAGGACCCACGGGACGAGGTGGAGCTCGACGCGGATCCGCCGCTCCGCCTGATCATCCCGGGCGGCGTCCCCGGCGAGGTCGGGACCGCGCACGCCGTCGTGAACGCGATCCCCGCCGTCCTGGAGCGCCAGGGGCTCCTCACGGTGCTCGATCTCCCCGCGGGAAGGTGAACGGAACGCATGCTCGACAGATCCCTCATCGGACGGGAGAGCGAGCCGGTGGCGCAGGAGGTGGAGCGGAGCGCCATCCGCCGGTACGCCGAGGCGCTCGGCGACCCGAACCCGATCTACCAGGACGAGGCGGCGGCGCGCGCGGCCGGCTACCCGGCGCTCGTGGCGCCCCCGACGTTCGCGGCGGCGCTCGCGGCGAACGACCGCTTCCGGCACTCGCTCGATCTCGGGACGCGCTCCATCCTCCACTCGGAGCAGCAGATCGAGTACGCCCGCCCGCTCGTGGCGGGCGACCGCCTCACGGTCGTCTCGCGGGTGGCCGACGTCCAGGAGCGGCCCGGCGCGAGCGGTCCGATGGACGTGCTCGTCCTCGAGGACGAGGCCCGGGACGACAAGGGCGAGTGGGTGTTCCGCTCGCGCGCGACGCTCATCCTGCGTCGGGGATAGGGACGACGGATGCTCAGCGCACGCCAGCTCTACTTCGAGGCGGTCAAGGTCGGCGACGAGCTGCCGCCGCTCGTGAAGTCGCCGGTGGACCGGCTCCAGATCGCGCGCTACGTCGGCGCGGCCCAGGACTGGAACCCGCTCTACATCGACGAGCCCTACGCGAAGAACTCGGGGTTCCCGAGCGCGCTCGCGCCTGGGATGATCGCGATGGGCTTCCTCGGGGAGCTGGTCGTGGACTGGGTGCGGGGCGCGCGCCTTCGCCGCTTCTCCGCGCGGTTCGTGAAGATCGTCTGGCCGGGCGACGTGCTCACCGTACGCGGCCGCGTGACCGACCGCCGCTTCGAGGAGGGCGGGCGCTACGCGATCGACATCGAGGTGTGGGCCGAGAACCAGCGCGGCGAGCTCGTCGTGCGCGGCCTCACCACCTTCCAGCTCTTCTACAGCGCGGACGACGAGGCGCGGCAGCGCGCCGGCGGGCCGCCGCTCGTGGTGACGAAGGAGGAGGAGGAGGCGCGCCTCGCGAAGCTGTCCCGGGCGCAGCCCCCGCGACCGTCCGCTCCTGCGAGCCGGCCGCTCGCGCCGCCGCGCACGCCTCAGCCGGCTCCGCCGCGCCCTGGCTCCGCCG
>NZ_JALCZC010000165.1:0-5856 GCF_022690805.1 Anaeromyxobacter sp. SG66 | reverse complement strand
GGCAGACTTGTGCTCGCGGACCACGCGCCGGACCTCCTCGAAGGCGCCCTGGCGGAAGAACCATGGGACTCACTCCGAGAGCGTATCGCTGCCGCTCAGGTGTGCTGATTTGAGGGGATCCGTCAGGTCGAGCGCACAACCTGCTTCACGCAGAGAGAACTTTCGGGCGCGAGCACATGGATCGCTTCCGCCGCGACTCGGGTGACGGGCCGACGCCATTCGAGCAACCGGGCGTGGCGCCTCTGTCTACCGTCATGCATCTGGGACGTGGGCGCCGTGATGCTGCGGCGGCCCGCTAGGTTGCCGAACCTCCGGCTGACCGGGGATTCGCATGCGGCCGGAGCGACGGCTCGCCGCCCACGACCCACGTACGCCCGTGACGCTCAACGCTGTCAGCGGCGGCTGCGCCGCTTTCGCGAGGCGGGCTTCGCCTTCGGCTTCGGCTCGGGCTTCGGCGGCTCGCCCGCGACCAGCACGCCGAGGCTCAGCGGCGCGTACGCGCGGCCCGCGGCGTCGTGGATCTCGCGCGAGCGCGCGCCGTCGAGACGCAGCTGGTAGCGCGAGCCGGGGACGAGCGGCGCCGACGGCGTGAGCGTGAACGCGGAGGACGCGCCGACCTCGCGCGTGCCGCTCGAGGGCACGATCGCGTCGGCGCCGTCGAGCAGGACGAGCCGCGCCTCCGGGAGCTCCGCCGCGAGCACGAGCCGGAACGTGGTGGCGGGATCGACCACCGTCTCCTCCTCGCGAGAGAGGGGGATCGGGCCGGTCGGGTCGTTGGCGACCGCCTCGCGGACGAGGCTCGTCGCAGGGGAGGCAGGCGCGGGGGCGGGGACGCCCTCCGCCGGAGGGGCGCCGCCCTGCGCGACGGGGGCGGGGAGCACGGCCCCTGTGCCCTCCGGGGCAACGACGGGAACGACCGGGGCGGCCGGGCTGGGCACGTCCGCGCTCGGACTCGCGGGCGCCGCAGCCGCTGGCGGGGGAGCGCCCGCCTCCGCGGCCGGCGTGCGGTCGCGGCAGGCGGGGAGGGACAGCGCGACGGCCAGGGTGCCGAGCACGAGGGGGCGCGTCATCGGCCCGGAGGGTACCACGACCCGGGGGGTGCCGAGCGTGGGCGTGCGCTCGGGCGGTAGCCCGCCCCTCACGCGCACCGTTGGACTCCAAACGGTTCGCGCCCGGCCGGGCGCGGGGTCGCATGTCACCCGGGGAGGAGCGCGGCATGGCCGAGAAGGTGTACGTCGTCCTCGGGGCCACCGGCCACGTCGGCAGCCCCGTGGCGCGCCGGCTCGCGGAGGCGAGGCGACCCCTCCGCGTGGTCGCGCGGAGCGCCGCGGCGCTCGCCGCGCACGCGGACGCGGAGCAGCTGGTCGGCAGCGTCGAGGATCCCGAGCTCGTCCGGCGCGCGCTCGACGGCGCGGGCGCGGCGTTCGTGCAGCTTCCGCCGTACCTCGGTCCGGGCGCGCGTGCCTGGCAGGATCGGGTCGCGGGCATCCTCGCCGACGGCCTGGAGGCGGCGCGCGTTCCCTACGCCGTGGCGCTCTCCAGCCTGGGCGCGCAGCTCGCGAGCGGGACCGGCCCCGTGGCCGGGCTGCACACGCTCGAGGAGCGCCTCGGGCGCGTCCCGGGCCTGAGCGTGCTCGCGCTGCGCCCGGGCTACTTCTTCGAGAACCACCTCAGCGCCATCGGCGTCGTGCGGTCCGCCGGGTTCTACGCCGGCGCGCTCGCCCCCGAGCTGCGCATGGCGCAGATCGCCGCGGCCGACGTGGGAGAGGTGGCCGCCCGGCGGCTCCTCGCGCTCGACTGGCGAGGCCGGGAGATCCAGGAGCTGCACGGCGAGCGGGACGTGACGCCGGTCGAGGTCGCGCGCGCGCTCGGCGCCGCGATCGGCAAGCCGGACCTCGCCTACGTCCAGCTCTCCTACGCCGACGCGCACGCGGGCCTGGTGCAGGCCGGGCTGTCCGAGGAGGTCGCCGCGCTGTACGTGGAGCTGGCGCGCGCCCTCAACGACGGGCGCATCGCGTCCGACGAGCCGCGATCGCCGGCGACGACGACGCCCACCTCCATCGAGGCGTGGGCGCGCGAGGTGTTCGCGCGCGAGCTTCGCGCGGGGTGAGCTCGGCGGCGGCCGCCATGGCCTCGCCGAGGGCGCCCTTCGCCGGCGAGCCTGGGCCGGAGTCTCAGCGAGCGGCCTTCGGGTAGGCGCCGCGGATCGTCCGCGCGAGCCGCTGGAGCGCGGGGGCGAGCGGCGACCGGCGGCGCCACGCGAGCGTGATCGTCCGGTGCGGCGCGGGCGCCGCGAACGGGCGGAGCCGGAGGTCGCCGCGACGGGTCTCGGCCGCGAGCGACAGCTCGGGGAGCAGCGTCACGCCCGCGCCGCCCGCCACCATCTGCACCAGGGTGGGCAGGCTCGTCGCCCGGAACTCCAGCTCGTGGGCGCGAGCCCGCGCGCAGACGTCGAGCGCCTGCGCGCGAAGGCAGTGCCCGTCGTCGAGGAGCAGCACGTCGGCGCCGCGCAGCTCCGCCGCGGTGGCGGGCGCCGCTCGCGCGCCGAGCGGGTGGTCGCGGGCCGTCGCGAGCACGAACGGATCCCGGGCGATGTCCGCGTGCTCGACGTCGCCGAGCTCCGCCTCGAGCGCGAGGAGCGCGGCGTCGAGCGCGCCCGCCTCGAGCCGGCGCACGAGCTCGTCCGTCTTGTCCTCGACCCAGGTGAGGACGAGCCGCGGGTAGGCAGCCCGGAGCGCGGGGGCGACCCGGGGCAGGAGGTAGGGCGAGATGGTCGGGATGACCCCCAGCCGCAGCGGCCCGGCGAGCGGATCGCCCGCGGCGCGCGCGGCGCCGGCGAGGTCGTCCGCGTCGACGAGCACGCGCCGCGCGCGGGCGAGGAGCGCCTCGCCGGCGGCCGTGACCAGCACGCGCCGGCGATCGCGCTCGAACAGCCGCACGCCGAGGGCCGACTCGAGCTGGGCGATCTGGGTCGAGAGCGACGGCTGCGCGACCCGGCAGCGCTCCGCGGCCCGCCGGAAGCTCAGCGTCTCGGCGACGGCCAGGGCGTACTGGAGCTGGCGCAGGGTGAAGGCGTGGGGCGGGAGCGGAGTCATAGGCAGAGCCTAACGAAGTGGTCGAAATGATGTATTGGGAAAATCAGCGCTCCGGCGGCACCTTCTGCCTGCGACGCGGCGATCCCGCCGCCCCGAAGGAGATGATCGAATGCTGACCGTGGGTGACCGCTTCCCCGAGTACCGCCTCAAGGCCGTCGTGAGCCGCGCCGCCGGCGAGGAGTTCCAGGACGTCACGCCCGAGAGCCACCGCGGGCGCTGGCGGGTGGTGTTCTTCTGGCCCATGGACTTCACCTTCGTGTGCCCGACCGAGATCGCCGAGTTCGGCCGGCGCGATCGCGACTTCCGCGAGCGCGAGGCGCAGGTGCTCGGCGTCTCCACCGACACGCACTACGTCCACCTCGCCTGGCGGAACGGCCACCCGGAGCTGAAGGACCTGCCGTTCCCGATGGTCGCCGACACGAAGCGCGAGCTCTCGACGGCGCTCGGGATCCTGCACCCGGACGGCGTCCCGCTCCGGGCGACGTTCATCGTCGACCCGGCGGGCGTCATCCGGCACGTGTCGGTGAACGACCTGTCGGTGGGGCGGAACGTGGAGGAGACGCTCCGCGTCCTCGACGCGCTAAAGACCGACGAGCTCACCCCCTGCAACTGGAGGAAGGGCGAGCCCACGCTGGAGGTGGCGCGGTGAGCGCGCTCGGGCGGCTCCGCGGGGCGCTCCCGGACGCGTCCGCGCTGCCCGCCTGAGCCCGACGGGGGTGCTCCAGGGCGGAGCGCCCTCCAGGCCGCAGCGCCGGGGCGTCGCGGTGACCTCCGCCGCTGCGGCCGGAGCCCGGCGCTTCGCCGCGACGAGCCACGCTGGAGCCCCGATGTCAGCCCGGCGTGTACGCTGGCGGTGTGGCGCTCCGGATCCTGCACACCTCCGACTGGCATCTGGGCCGCGCGCTCCACGAGGAGTCGCTGCTCGAGGACCAGGCCTGGGCGCTCGATCGGCTCTGCGAGCTCCTCCGCGACGCGCGACCGGACGCGCTGGTCGTGGCGGGCGACGTCTTCGACCGGGCGGTGCCGTCGGCGGAGGCGGTCTCGCTCCTCGACGACCTCCTGAACCGCGTGGCGGCGCTGGGCGTGCCGCTCGTCGCCATCGCCGGGAACCACGACTCGGCCGAGCGGCTCGCGTTCGGCGCGCGGCTCCTCGAGGCTCGCGGCGTCCACCTGCGCGGGGCGATCTCGCGCGCGGCGGAGCCGGTGGAGCTCGCGGGCAAGGGGTTCCTCTACCCGGTGCCCTACCTCGATCCCGAGGTCGTGCGCGGCGCCGAGGGGGACGACGAGCTGCGTGGCCATGCGGCCGCGACCGAGCGCGTGCTGGCGCGCGTGCGGGCCGACGCGGCGACGCGCGTGCTCCCGACGGTGCTCGTCGCGCACGCCTTCGTCCAGGGCGCCTCCGAGACCCCGGACAGCGAGCGCCCGCTCGCGGTGGGCGGATCCGGCTGCGTGCCCGCCGCGTCGCTCGGCGGGTTCGACTACGTCGCGCTCGGACACCTGCACGCGCCGCAGGAGGTCGCGCCCGCGGTCCGCTACTCCGGCTCGCTCCTCAAGTACTCCTTCGGCGAGGCGGGGCACGCGAAGGGCGTCGTCCTGGCCGAGGTCGAGCGGGGCGCGGCGCGGGTCGAGCTCGTCCCGCTCGGCGCCCGGCGCGAGGTGGTGCGGCTCTCGGGCACGCTCGACGAGCTTTTGCGCCGTCCGGAGCTCGCCGCGTTCGAGCGCGCGCTCGTCGAGGTGACGCTCCGCGACGAGGGGTACGTCTTCGACGCGAAGCACCGGCTCCAGGCGCGCTTCGCCCACGTGCTGAACGTCCTCCGCGAGGACCTCGCGGGCGGCGGGGAGGGGACGTTCGCGGCGCGGGTGGACGGCGCCGGGGGCGACGACCTCCGCCTGTTCGAGGCGTTCTTCGAGACGGTGGCGGGCGCGACGCCCGGCCCGGAGCACCGGGAGATCTTCGCGGGCGCGCTCGCGGAGGTCGTGCGCCGGGAGCGGGCGGCGTGAGACCGCTCACCCTCGAGCTCCAGGCGTTCGGGCCTTACGCCCGGGCGCAGAAGGTGGACTTCGGCGCGCTCGGCGGCGCCGATCTCTTCCTCATCCACGGGCCGACCGGCGCCGGGAAGACCACGCTCTTCGACGCCATGACCTTCGCGCTGTACGGCGAGGTGCCGGGGACGCGCGGCACCGGTCGGCTCCGCGCCGACCGCGCCCCGGAGGGCGCCGCGCCGAAGGTGGTCTTTCGCTTCCGGCTGGGCGAGGTGGTGTACCGCGCGGAGCGCACCGCGGCCTGGCAGCGGCCGAAGAAGCGGGGGGAGGGGACCCTCGAGGAGGCGCCCACCGCGAGCCTGTGGCGCGAGGGCGCCGACGCGCCGCTCGCGACGAAGCCGACCACCGTGACCGAGAAGGTGACGGAGCTCCTCGGCATGGGCGCGGAGCAGTTCACGCGCGTCGTGCTGCTGCCGCAGGGCGACTTCAAGCGGCTCCTCTGCGCGGACGCCCGGGAGCGGGAGGAGCTCCTGCAGCAGCTCTTCGGGACCGGCGTCTACAAGGACGTCGAGGAGCTGCTCGTCCGCAAGAAGAACGAGTTCGAGGCGGAGGCGCGGCGGCTCGCGGAGCGGCGCGAGGAGGCGCTCGGCGGGGCCGCGCCCGGCGCGCTCTCCGACGGGCGGGAGGAGCTCGAGCGCCAGCTCGCGGAGGCGCGCGAGGTCGCCGCGCGCCGGGCCGCCGAGGACACCGCGGCGCTCGCGGCGCTCGACGCGGGCCG
>NZ_JALCZC010000164.1:0-5921 GCF_022690805.1 Anaeromyxobacter sp. SG66 | reverse complement strand
GGGACGCCGCCGCCGTCCGCGCCGCGGAGCTCCGCGCGCGGATCCTCTCCGCCGATCACGCCTACTACGTCCTCGATCGACCGGTCCTCTCCGACGCCGAGTACGACAGGCTCGTGCGCGAGCTCGCCGAGCTCGAGGCGGCTCACCCCGAGCTCGCCACCTCCGACTCGCCGACCCAGCGGGTGTCGGGCACGCCGAGCGAGCGGTTCGAGCGGGTCGTCCACCGCGAGCCCATGCTCTCGCTCGGGAACATCCAGGCCGACGAGGAGCTCGACGAGTTCGACGCGCGCGTGCGCCGCCTGCTCGGGCTCGGCGAGGAGGTCCGGGTGGGCTACGTCGCCGAGCCGAAGCTGGACGGGCTCGCGGTCGAGCTCGTGTACGAGCGCGGCCGCCTCGTCCAGGGCTCGACCCGCGGCGACGGCGTGAACGGCGAGGACGTCACGCCGAACCTGCGCACGGTCGGCCGCACGGGCGCGAACCGGGGGATCCCGGAGCGGCTCCTCGGCGAGGTCCCGCCGCGCGTCGAGGTGCGCGGCGAGGTGCTCCTCTTCAAGGAGCACTTCGAGGCGATGAACCGGCAGATCCTCCGCGCGGGCGGCGAGCCGTTCGCGAACCCCCGCAACGCGGCGGCGGGGTCGCTCCGCCAGCTCGACTGGCGCGTGACCTCGCGCCGCCCGCTCTCCTTCATCGCCTACGAGGCGCTCGTGCCCGGCGCGGAGCCCGGCGGCGCGCGCGCCGCGCCGGGCGCCTGGCGCACGCACATGGAGAAGATCGAGGCGCTCGGGCGCTTTGGCTTCGAGACGAACCCCGCGAACGCGCGCTGCGACGGCATCGCGGAGGTGAAGGCCTACCGCGATCGCATGGCGCAGGGGCGCTTCGCGCTCCCGTACGACACGGACGGCGTCGTGGTGAAGGTGGACGACCTCGACTGGCGGCGCCGGCTCGGCGCGGCGTCCAAGTTCCCGCGATGGGCGGTGGCCTACAAGTACCCGCCGCAGGAGGAGGCGACGCGCATCCGGCGCATCTGGGCCTCGGTGGGGCGCACCGGGATCCTCACGCCGGTCGTGGACTTCGAGCCCGTCCGGCTCTCCGGCGCGATGGTGTCCCGCGCGACGCTGCACAACGAGGACGAGATGCGGCGCAAGGACGTCCTCGAGGGAGACTGGATCCTCGTGCGCCGCGCGGGCGAGGTCATCCCCGAGGTCGTCATGCCGCTCAAGGAGCGGCGCACCGGGGAGGAGCGCCCGTTCACGTTCCCGACCGCGTGCCCGGTCTGCGGCGCGAAGGTGGTCCGCGAGGAGGGGGAGAAGGTCTACCGCTGCACCGGCGCGGCCTGCCCCGCCCAGCTCGTCGGGCGGCTCACCCACTTCGCCCAGCGCCGCGCCATGGACGTGGACGGGCTCGGGGACAAGCTCGCCGCCGGGCTCGTCGAGCGCGGCCTCGTCCGCGACTTCGCGGATCTGTACGGCGTCCCCTTCCGCGCCTTCCAGGAGCTGTTCAGCCGGCCGCGCAAGGAGGAGCGGGACGCGAAGGCCGAGCTCCCGGAGAAGAGCGCCCAGAACATGCTCGACGCCCTCGAGCGCTCGAAGGACACGACGCTCCGCCGCCTGCTCTTCGCGCTCGGGATCCCGCAGGTGGGCGAGGCGACGGCGGCCACGCTCGCGCGCCACTTCGGCGACCTCGCGCGCTTCATGGACGCGAGCGAGGAGGAGCTCCTCGCGGTGCGCGACGTCGGCCCGGAGACCGCGCGCGAGATCCGCGCCTGGACCGCCGAGCCGCAGAACCGGCGCGTGGTGGAGCGGCTCCTCGCGGCGGGCGTGAGGCCCGCGCAGGAGGCGATCGAGGCCCGCGGCCCGTTCGCGGGGAGATCGGTGGTCCTCACCGGCGGGCTCGCCGCCATGAGCCGCGACGACGCCAAGGCCGAGATCGAGCGGCGCGGCGGCAAGGTGTCGGGCAGCGTCTCGCGCAAGACCGATCTCGTCGTCGCCGGCGAGGACGCCGGCTCGAAGCTCGAGAAGGCGCAGTCGCTCGGGGTCAAGGTGGTGGGCGAGGCGGAGTTCCTGCGGATGCTGGAGGAGTGATGGCCGAGCTCGTTCGCGCGCACATCCTCGTGAGCGGGGACGTGCAGGGGGTCTCGTTCCGGCAGGCGACCGTGGACGAGGCGCGCCGGCTGGGGATCCACGGCTGGGTGAGGAACGTGGCGGACGGGCGCGTCGAGGCGGAGGCGGAGGGCGAGCGCGCGAAGGTGGAGGCGCTCGTCCGCTGGTGCGGGCGGGGGCCGCCGGCGGCGCGGGTCGAAGGGGTCCAGGTCTCCTGGAGGCCGCACGCGGGCGACCTCGGGCCCTTCTCCGTCCGCCGCTGAGAGCGTCGAGGCGCCGGGAGGGGATCGGTTCACGGCCTCTCGAGGCGCCGTCGGGGCGGGCGCGTCCCCGGCCGGACCTTCGCCTCGAGCGTTGCCGCCGGCGGCGCGGGTGTGCTACGAACGCCAGCCCTGCCGGATTCGTCAGTCGGATCCGGGAGTTCCACACGACGTTGGGCGAGGCGCGGTTCGAACCCGCGGCCCGGCGAACCATGACGACCCCCTACGCGAACCTCCCGTCCGCGCTCGACGAGCTCGTGCTCGTCGCGCAGAAGCCGTCCCGCTACGTCGGCGGCGAGTTCGGCAGCGTCACCAAGGACCTGTCCGCCGCGCGCGTGCGCTTCGCGCTCGCGTTCCCGGACACCTACGAGGTCGGCATGTCCAACCTCGGGTTCCGGCTCCTCTACCACCTGCTGAACGACCGGCCCGAGATCGCCTGCGAGCGGGTGTTCCTGCCCTGGCCCGACATGGAGGGCATGCTCCGCGCCCGCGGCGTGCCGCTCTTCACGCTCGAGTCGCGCGCGCCCGTCCGCGCGTTCGACCTGCTCGGCGTCACGCTGCAGTTCGAGCTCGCCTACACGAGCGTGCTCGCGATGCTGGACCTCGCCGGCATCCCGCTCCACGCCCGCGAGCGCGGCGACGGGGATCCCATCGTGGTGGGCGGCGGCCCCTGCGCCTTCAACCCGGAGCCCGTGGCCGACTTCTTCGACTGCTTCGCCGTGGGCGAGGGCGAGGAGGTCGCGCTCGAGATCGCCGACGCGGTCGCGGAGAGCGGGTTCCGGCGCGGCGGCGCCTCGCGCGCGGAGCTGCTCCGCAGGCTCGCGCGCATCCCCGGCGTGTACGTCCCGTCGCTGTTCCGCCCCCGCTACGACCCCGCGACGCGCACGCTCGTCGAGCTCGAGCCCCTCGTGCCGGGCTACGAGAAGATCGAGCGGCGGGTGATGCCGGACCTGAACGCGCTCCCGACGACCGCGTACACGCGGCCGCTCGTGCCGTTCATGCAGACGATCCACGACCGGCTCCCCATCGAGCTGCAGCGGGGCTGCACCCGCGGCTGTCGCTTCTGCCAGGTCGGCATGATCACGCGCCCGACCCGGCAGCGCGACCCGAAGCAGGTCCTGCGGCTCGCCGAGACGGGGCTGAACGCCTCCGGCTACGAGGAGGTGGGGCTCCTGTCGCTCTCGTCGGGCGACTACGCGCCGCTCAACGGGATGCTCGACGACTTCCTCGCCCGCTGGGAGGGCGAGAAGATCGCGATGAGCCTGCCGTCCCTGCGCACCGAGACGATGAACGACTCGCTCGCGAAGAAGATCGCGCGGATCCGGAAGACCGGCTTCACGCTCGCGCCCGAGGCCGCGACGGAGCGGATGCGCGCCGTCATCAACAAGGGCAACCGCGAGGAGGACCTGCTCCGCGCCGTCGAGTCGGTGTTCCAGAACGGCTGGTCGCTCCTCAAGCTCTACTTCATGATCGGGCTCCCCGAGGAGCGGGACGAGGATGTCGTCGCGATCGCGGAGCTCGCGAGGAGGTGCCTCGCCACGGCGCGCCGGGCGCTGCCGAAGGGGCAGGGCTCGGCGGCGATCCACCTCGGCGCCTCCACGTTCGTGCCGAAGCCCTTCACGCCGTTCCAGTGGGAGCCGATGATCCCGCCCGAGGAGACCCGGCGGCGCCAGGCCCTCATCACCGCCGCGCTCGGCGGTCGGAACGGCGCGATCCAGTTCAAGCCGCACGACTCGCGCCAGTCGTCCATCGAGGGGGCCCTCGCTCTGGGCGACCGTCGCGTGGCGACGGCGGTGCTCGCCGCTTACCGCAGCGGCCAGCGGCTCGACGGGTGGTCGGAGTGGTTCGACGAGGGACGCTGGCTCGCCGCGTTCGAGGCGTGCGAGCGCGAGCACGGCGTCGGCCTCGACTGGTTCGCGCACCGCCGCCGCCGGCTCGACGAGGTCCTGCCGTGGGACCGGATCGACTGCGGCGTGACGAAGCCCTACCTCGCGAAGCAGCTCGCCGCGGCGCGGAACCTCGCCGAGGTGGAGGACTGCGTGCTCGCCCCGTGCAGCGTGTGCGGCGCGTGCGACTACGAGGTCGTGAAGAACCGGACCTACGAGGCGAGCGAGTACGTCCCCGAGCCGCCCCGGCCGCCGCGCCCGCCCGAGCCGGCGCTCCGCACGCGGGTGCGCGTCCGCTGGGCGAAGCTCGGCCGGCTCGTGGCGCTCTCGCACCTCGAGACGATGCACACCCTCCTGCGCGCCATCCGCCGCGCGGGGCTCCCGGTCGTCTACTCGCAGGGCTTCCACCCGAAGCCGCGCGTCTCGTTCGGCCCGGCGCTCGCCGTGGGCGTCGAGAGCCAGGCGGAGTTCATGGATCTCGAGCTCGCCGGCGAGCTCGACCCCGCCGAGGTCGCCGCCCGGCTCGCTCCGGAGCTGCCGAAGGGGCTCGAGGTGCTCGACGCCCAGCGGGTGGAGGCGAGCGCGCCGTCGATTTCCGAATCACTCCGCGCCGTCCATTATCGCGTGGAGTTCGAGGGGGATGGCTGGGATGAGGTGACCCTTTCGGATCGGGTGGCGGGGTTCGGGGAGGCCGACCAGGCGGTCGTCACCCGGGCGCCCCCCCCCAAGAGCCGGGGGCGTCGGCGACAGAAGGTCGCGGAGATGAAGGGAAGAGAGATAGACTTGAAAGAAATTGTGACCCACCTGGCCGTCGAAGGCCCGGGGACGGTCGCGTTCAGTTTGCGGGCGGATCCCTCCGGGAGCGCGAAGCCAGCCGAGGTGCTGGCGGCGATCTTCGGCGACGGGGAGCCGCCCAGGGGAGTGAAGGTTTTGAAGGAAGGCGTCAGCTTCGCGAGGGCGGGCGAGGGTCAGGATTCTGGCCGTCAGCCGCGCGCGCCTCGCTACCTGGACGCCTGAACTACAGCGCGCCCCGCAGCGCCGCGACGAACCGCGGCCGCCGGGCGCGAGGAGCGCGACGCTTTGAGCGGAAGCTCGACAGCCGATCCGAGACGCCCGGCACCGCCCGGACGCTCGCGGTCGCGGCCCATCGTGATGACGGGCCTCGCTCTCCCCGCGCCTTCCCGGGGCGAGAGAGGACCATCGCCATGGCGGGCAACAGCATCCTCGTGATCAACGCGGCCGGCGCGGAGACTCGCGTCGCCCTCGTCGAGAACAACACCATCCACGAGTACTACCTCGAGCGAAAGCGCGAGAAGGGGATCGTCGGCAACATCTACAAGGGCAGGGTGGTTCGCGTGCTCCCGGGCATGCAGGCCGCCTTCGTCGACATCGGGCTCGACAAGGCCGCGTTCCTGTACGTCGGGGACGTCTACGGAGATCCCGAGTTCTCCGAGGAGTTCGAGCTCACCGAGGGCGAGCACCGCGTCGAGGTGCCGGAGGTGCCCACCGAGCAGGAGGCGGAGGCGGAGGAGGCGCGCGCGCGCGCCGTGTCCTCCGAGCCGCCGGCCGCCACGCCGGTGCCCATCGCCGAGGAGGCGCCGCTCGCCATCGGCGAGCCGGCCGCCGGGGCCGACGAGGCGGCGCGCGCCTCCGCGGAGGCGGTCGCCGCTCCGGTC
>NZ_JALCZC010000163.1:0-5998 GCF_022690805.1 Anaeromyxobacter sp. SG66 | reverse complement strand
GGGCCGCGCGCGGCGGCTCCGCGCGCAGGACGACGACGTCCACCATGGGTCGATCCGAGACTCGGACGAGCGCGGCGGTCGCCCGCAGGCCGGTGCGCAGGGAGACCGCCCCGGAGGTGGCGTCCGCGCGTCGCAGCCCGTGCCGCAGGACCGCGAGCGCCTCGGCCATGGCGGCGAGGTCCTTGCCTTCGAGCGGCGCCGCGTCGGAGCCCGCGAGCCGCCGCGCCTCTGCGTTGGCGCGGACGATGCGCCCGTCCCCTCCGATCACGAGGACGCCGTCGCCGAGCCGCTCGAGCGCGCCCGCGACGAGCCGCTCCGCCGCCTCCGGCAGCCCCGCGCGGCGCCTGGCGCGGAGCGCGCGCAGCACCGCCAGGGCGGCGACCGCGAGGGTGGCGCCGGCCAGGAGCACGAGCGCATGCGTACCGGGCAACACGGCGCCCAAGGTGTCCACCCGCTTGCCCTCGCGGAAGCAGGCCTTATGCAGAGGGCATGATCCGCAAGCACGTATGGTCCCCGGCGGAGGGTCCCGGAGCCGCACCCCAGCAGATCTCCCGCCGCGCGGGATACGTCTCCGGGAGCGGCGACGACGACCGGAACGCCGGGTCCAGGCTGTGGGCGCCTTCGAGCGGTCCCACCCGTACCGACCCGGGAGGAGCCGGTGGCGAACCCGACGGCCACACGGTGCCGCGCCCCGGCCGCACCGCCCTCAACGAGGACTGACGCCTCGGGAGAGGTGGCCGCAGGGTGGGCTCTCGCCCGCCATGCCGTACCCGTAACGCCCGACAGGTCAAACGCTTTTCATTGATATCCGCTGCTCGCGCGGGTATCCCATCCCATCCGAAGCTCGGCAAGGAGACGGCGATGTCTGAGAAGGAAAAGAAGGCCGCAGCCGGCGCGCAGGTCGCTCCGGCGATGGTGCCTCCCGGGCTCATCGCCAAGGAGGACATCCCGCAGGTCCTCCCCATCCTGCCACTCCGGAACTCGGTGTTCTTCCCCGGAGGCGTGCTCCCGCTCGCGGTGGGGCGGCAGAAGACCATCGCCCTCATCAAGGACGCGGTCCGCGACGAGCAGGTGATCGGCGTCGTGACGCAGCGGCGCGCCGAGGAGGAGGATCCAGGCGCGGCCGATCTGTACACCGTCGGGACGGTCGCACGCGTCGTGAAGCTGCTCAAGATGGGCGAGGACAACTACTCGCTCGTCGTGCAGGGGCTCGCGCGCTTCAAGGTCCTCGAGCTCGTCCAGGAGAGCCCGTACCTCAAGGCGCGGGTCGATCCCGTCGAGGACAAGGCCGTCACCGACGACGTCGAGGTCGAGGCGCTCGCCATCAACCTGAAGAAGCTGGCGCGCGAGGTCATCGAGCTCATGCCCGAGCTCCCCGCGGCGGCGACCGAGCTCGTGGAGTCGATCACGCACCCGGGCCACCTCGCGGATCTCATCGCCGCGAACGTGGACGTCCCCATCGAGGAGAAGCAGCAGGTCCTCGAGACGACCGACCTCAAGTCCCGGATGAAGCTCGTCCTCGAGCTCCTCAACCGGAAGCGCGAGATCCTCAAGCTCTCGAACAAGATCGACTCCGCCGTGAAGGGCGAGATGTCGAAGACGCAGCGCGAGTACTACCTGCGCCAGCAGCTCAAGGCGATCAAGGAGGAGCTCGGCGAGCTCGGCGAGGAGGAGGAGGAGCTCGACGAGCTGCAGGAGCGGCTCAAGAAGGCGGGCCTGCCGCCCGAGGTGGAGAAGGTCGCGCAGAAGGAGCTCAACCGGCTCAAGTCGATCCCCACGGCGAGCTCGGAGTACACCGTCGCGCGCACCTACCTCGACTGGATCGCGGACCTCCCCTGGTCGAAGAAGAGCGACGACAACCTGGACATCGAGAACGCGCGTCAGATCCTCGACGCCGACCACTACGGCCTCGACAAGATCAAGAAGCGCATCCTCGAGTACCTCGCGGTCCGCAAGCTGAAGAACGACATGCGCGGGCCCATCCTGTGCTTCGTCGGGCCGCCCGGCGTCGGCAAGACCTCGCTCGGCCAGTCCATCGCGCGCTGCATCGGCCGCAAGTTCGTGCGCCTCTCCCTGGGCGGCGTGCGCGACGAGGCGGAGATCCGCGGGCACCGCCGCACGTACGTGGGCGCCCTCCCCGGCCGGATCATCCAGTCGATGAAGAAGGCGGGGACGGTGAACCCCGTCATGATGCTCGACGAGATCGACAAGCTGGGCGCGGACTTCCGCGGCGATCCGTCGGCGGCGCTGCTCGAGGTGCTCGATCCGGAGCAGAACCACGCGTTCTCGGACCACTACCTCGACCTCGCCTACGACCTCTCGAAGGTGATGTTCATCGGGACGGCGAACCTGCTCGATCCGATCCCCGGTCCGCTCAAGGACCGCATGGAGATCCTCGAGCTGCCCGGCTACACGTTCGAGGAGAAGGTCCACATCGCGCAGAACCACCTCATCCCGAAGCAGCTCAGGGAGCACGGGCTCTCGGCCGACGCGATCGACATCACCGAGAAGGCGCTCATCAAGATCATCATGGCGTACACGCGGGAGGCGGGCGTCCGTAACCTCGAGCGCCGCATCGCCGACGTGTGCCGCGCGGTCGCCGTGGAGGTCGCGAGCGGGAAGCTCCAGGCCGGCGCGAAGCGCTCCATCGAGGAGGCCGACGTCGAGTCGATGCTGGGGCCCGAGAAGTTCTACAACGAGACCGCCGAGCGCACGGAGATCGCGGGCGTCGCGACCGGCCTCGCCTGGACGGCCGCGGGCGGCGACATCCTCTTCATCGAGGCGACGAAGATGACCGGAAAGGGGTCGCTCACCCTCACCGGCCAGCTCGGCGACGTCATGAAGGAGTCCGCCCAGGCCGCGCTCTCGTACCTGCGCTCGAAGTCCGACTCGCTCGGCATCCCGGCGAACTTCCTCGAGCGGACGGACATCCACATCCACTTCCCGGCGGGCTCGATCCCCAAGGACGGCCCGAGCGCGGGCGTCACCATCCTCACCGCGCTCGTCTCGCTCCTCACCGGGATCCGCGTCCGCTCCGACGTCGCGATGACCGGCGAGGTGACGCTCCGCGGCCTCGTCCTGCCGGTCGGGGGCATCAAGGAGAAGGTCCTCGCCGCGCACCGCGCGGGCATCAAGCGGATCATCATCCCCGCCCGCAACGAGCGCGATCTGGTGGACGTCCCGGAGCAGGCCCGCAAGGAGCTCGACTTCGTCTTCGCGGCGCACATGGACGAGGTGCTGAAGGCGGCGCTCGAGGAGAACCCGGTCGGGCGGCAGGCGCCGCCGACCCCGGACGCGGAGGCTGAGAAGAAGGCCGCCGCCGCGAAGAAGTCCGAGGAAGTCCGGGCCTGAGCTTCGGACCGTGATCCGCGAGCCGCCTGGGCCCGCGGATCACGGTCGGCCCGGCCGGCTCCAACGGGGCCGCCGCCTCCCTCTGCGCGCAGTATCGGCGTCCTCGCGCGCCGGTGCGCCCCGGCAGGCTCGCTCCGCCCGCCTGCCCGTGGCCCGTCCCGCTGCTACACTCGCGGAGTGAACCGGCTCGCGATCCTCACCGGCTCGGCCGGCGCCATCCCGGACGCCGTCGCGGCGGCGCTCGGGCGCGCCGGCTTCTCGGTCCGTCAGGCGCCCATCGGCGCGGACGGCCGCCCGCGGCTCGAGGTGGACGCGCGCGGGGTGGACACGGTCGTCCACCTCGGCGTCCGTACGCCGCGCGAGCTCGACGAGCGGGCCCGCTCCGAGGCGGAGGCCGCCGCCGCCGCCGCCGCAGCAGCGCTCGCGCGCGAGGCCGGCGCGCGGCGGCTCGTGCACGTCTCGACCGCGGCGGTCTACGGAAGGCCACGGAACCTCCCCTGCCGCGAGGGCGAGCTGAAGGAGCCGCGGACCGCGCTCGAGCGGATCCGCTGGCGCGCCGAGCAGGCGAGCTGGGCGGAGTTCCGGCGCGGCGCCCCGCTCACCGTGCTGCGCCCCACGATCCTCTATGGCCCCACACTGACCGGCGGCCCGGTTCGAGCGCTCACGTTCTTCGCCCTGCTCGACCCGGGCAACCGCCGGATCCCGATCATCCGCCGCGGCCCGGTCGCGCACCTCGTCCACCTGGACGATCTCGCCCGCGCGGTCGTCCACGTGGTGCAGCACCCGCACGACGAGGAGGTGGTGGGGCGCGCGTTCAACGTGGGGGACGAGGCGCCGCTGCCGCTCGCGGAGCACCTCTCCGCCGCCCTCGCCGCGCTCGGCTACGAGCCGGGGCGCCTCCTCCCGGCGCTCCCACGCCTCACCGCGGCCCTGCTCTGGCTCGTGCGACACGTCCCGGACCGGGTCCTGCTCGGGCCGGTGAACCGCCGGCTCGAGCGCGCGTGGCGGCTCCTCGCGGGCCGGAACGGCGCGACGGCCGCGCTCGCGCCGCGCGTCGAGCGCGAGGCGCTCCACTGGATGACCGCGGACCACTACTACGACACGACCCGCCTCGCGGCCCTCGGCTTCAGGCCGCTCCATCCCATCTCCACGGAGGCGATCCCCGCGACGATCCAGGCGCTCGCGGCGCGGCGATTCCTGCCGGGATCGAGCGTGGGCGCCCTCCCCGCCGGGTAGCCTCGGCTGCGGCGAGCAGGCGTGCGCCGTCCCCGTCGCTGCAAGATGGCCGAGTCGGGGCAGCCGTGTCATAGTGCAGCGTCCGATCCGGTCACCGCTGTCGCGATCCGGAGCGAGCCGCGGCGGGGGTGCGCCGCGGGTGCCGGGTGAGTCGTGCAGCACGAGGATACCCACGCGAGCGCGAGGCTCGAGGGCGAGGGGGCGGTGATCCGCAGGCTCGGACGATACGAGCTGCTCGAGCAGGTCGGCAGCGGGGGCATGGCCGTCGTGTACCGCGGCCGCGACACCGCCCTCGACCGCGAGGTGGCGGTGAAGCTCCTTCACCCGCACCTCGCCTCCGCGCCGGACTCGCGCGCTCGCTTCTCCCGCGAGGCCCGCGCCGTCGCGCGCCTCTCCCACCCCGGCATCGTCGAGATCTACGACTACGCGGGCGACGGGGCGGCCGACAGCTACCTCGTGACCGAGTTCGTCCGCGGCAGGACCCTCCGCGCGTTCGCGCACGAGGTCGGGTTCGGCTTCCCCGAGATCGGCGCGCTCGTCGGGCGCGCGCTCGTGGACGCGCTCGTCCACGCGCACTCCGCCGGCGTCATCCACCGGGACCTGAAGCCCGAGAACGTCCTCGTGCAGGAGGGCGAGCGACCGGCGGTGAAGCTCGCCGACTTCGGCATCGCGCGCATCCTCGCGTCCGACGAGCGGATGACCATGACGGGCGCGCTCGTGGGCTCGCCGCACCACATGGCGCCCGAGATCGTGGAGGGGCGCGAGGCGGACGCGCGCAGCGATCTCTTCTCCATCGGAACCATCCTCTACTGGCTCGCGACCGGGAAGTTCCCGTTCGCCGCGCCGAACCCCACCGCGATCCTCCGCCGCGTCCTGGAGGCCGACTTCGAGGAGCCGCGCGCGGTGGACGCGCGCGTGCCGGACGCCCTCGCCGACCTCGTCGTCCGCTGCCTCTCCCTCGACCCGGAGCGGCGGCCGTCGAGCGCCGCCGAGGTCCGCGAGGTGCTCGATCGGCTCCTCGCCGAGAGCGGGCTCGAGCGCGCCCCGGACGAGCTCGTGGCGTTCCTGCGGGACCCGGCCGGCTTCAAGGCGGCCTTCCCGGCGCGGGCCGTGGTCGCGCTCTCCGCCCGCGGCGACGCCGCCCTGGCCGAGGGCGCGTCCGCGCGCGCTCTCTCGTTCTACTCGCGCGTCCTCGCCATCGATCCCGAGAACCCGGACGTCCCGGCCAAGCTCGCGCGACTCTCGCGGCGGCGGCGCCTCAGGAGGATCGCCCTCGGCTCCGGGGCGGCGCTCGTCGTCGCGGCGGCGGCCGCCGCGGTGATCGCCGTCGCCCCGCGCCGGGCCATCGCGCCCCCCGCGGACGCGGCGGCCGTGCCTCACGACGCCGTGCCTCACGACGCCGCGCCGCCCG
>NZ_JALCZC010000162.1:0-6541 GCF_022690805.1 Anaeromyxobacter sp. SG66 | reverse complement strand
GCCGGACCCTCGCCGCTCGCCGCCGGACCCGCGCCGCTCCCAGACCCGGCGCGCGCCGACCCCCGCGCAGAGCCTCCGGCGGCCGCCTCCCTCCCGACTCGCGCTCCGCCCCCGGCGGCGAGCGCCGCCCCCGCCCCGGCCGGCCTACGGGCGAGCGACGACGGCGCGCCGCTCGCGTGGCCCCTCAAGGGCGTGCTCTACGGACGCTACGGGGTCCGCGCCGGACAGCGCCACGACGGGATCGACATCGCCGCCCCCGAGGGCGCGCCGGTCGCCGCGGCGGCCGACGGCGTCGTCATCTTCGCGGGCGAGCAGCCCGGCTACGGCGCGATCGTCATCCTCAAGCACGCGGACGACCTCGTGACGCTCTACGCCCACAACTCGCGCGTCCTGGTGAAGGACGGCCAGCGGGTCTCGCGCGGCGATCCGATCGCGCGCGTCGGGCAGACCGGCCGGACGACCGGTCCCCACCTCCACTTCGAGGTCCGCAAGGCCACCCGCCCGCGGAACCCGCTCCTCTTCCTGCCGTGACGGCGCGCCCCGCCCGCCGCGGCCCTCGGCCTCGCTCCGGCGCGATACCCGTGCTGGGCCGTGGTAATGTCCGCGCCCATGGAAGCCGTCCGCGCCCGAATCCGAGACGTCCCCGACTTCCCTCAGAAGGGAATCGTCTTCAAGGACATCACCCCCGTCCTCGCGGATCCCACCACCTTCCGCGAGGTCATCGACGCGTTCGTCGCCCGCTGGAAGGACGAGCGGATCTCGAAGGTCGTGGGGATCGAGTCGCGCGGCTTCCTCTTCGCGGCTCCGCTCGCCTACGCGCTCGGCGCCGGGCTCACCATCGCGCGCAAGCCGGGCAAGCTCCCGTGGGAGACCATCCGCGAGGTCTACTCCCTCGAGTACGGCGAGAACGCGCTCGAGCTGCACATCGACGCGGTCAAGGCCGGCGAGCGCGTGCTCGTGGTGGACGACGTGCTCGCGACCGGCGGCACCGCCGACGCGGTCGGACGGCTCGTGACGCGCCAGGGGGCTCACCTCGTCGCGTACTCGTTCCTGGTCGAGCTCGGGTTCCTCGGCGGCGCGAAGCGGCTCGGCCGCGAGCACGTGCACGCGCTCCTCTCCTACTGACCGATCGCGCGCTGCCGGCGCGGCCCCACCGGATTAGAAACGGCCGGTGAGCCCGACCTCGCCCGCGCGCACGCTCAAGTTCCTCGGCACCGCCGGCGCGCGGTTCGTCGTGTCGACGCAGCTCCGCCACTCCGGCGGCCTCGTCTGGACGCTGGATGGCACGGTCGTGTGGGTCGATCCCGGGCCGGGCGCGCTCGTGCGCGCGCTCGCGTCCAGACCGCGCGTGGACCCGGCGAAGGTCGACGCCCTGGTGGTCACGCACCGGCACCTCGACCACGCAGGAGACGCGACCGCGATCGTCGAGGCGATGAGCAAGGGGGGCTTCGCACCCCGCGGGACGCTCCTCGCCCCGCGCGACGCGCTCGAGGAGGAGCCGGTGGTGTTCCGCTACGCGCAGCGGTTCGTCGCGCGGCGGCTCGTGCTCGCCGAGGGGAGCCGGCACGAGCTCGCGCCCGGCGTCTTCCTCGAGACGCCGCTCGCGCACGACCACGGGATCGAGACCTACGGCTACCGGCTCTCGGCGCCCGGATTCACGGCAGGTCACGTCGTGGACACGTTCTGGCTGGACGCGCTGCCGCGCGCGTACGCCGGCGTCGACCTCCTCGTCGTGAACACCACGCGCGAGCACGGCCGCGACCGGAGGTACCTCCACCTCGGCGCGGACGACGCGGAGGCGCTCGTGGCGGAGATCCGGCCCCGGATCGCCGTGCTCACGCACCTCGGCATGCAGCTCGCGCGGGGGCGGGCGGAGGAGCTCGCGCTCGCGATCTCCGGGCGCACCGGCGTCCCGACGGTGGCGGCGCGCGACGGCTGGCTGCTCGATCTGACCGAGCTCGAGGCCGCGGCGGAGCGCCGGCGCGTCCCTCCTCGCCCGCGAGGAGATGACGCTCGGTGACACGCCCCTCCCGAGCCGGCCGCCTCCCGCCGCCGCGGGCGCGCCGTGGAGCGCGCCCGGTGATAGGTTTCGCGCGATGACGGGCCCCACGCAGCACGCCGCCGTGCCGGTCCTCGCGGCCTGGGACGAGACCTCCGCCTTCCGGGGCCTGCGCGTCGCCTTGCCGCCCCCGCTCGCGGCGGCGCACGTCCTCCCCGGCCAGGTGGTCAAGATCCGCACGGACGCCGGGGAGGGGTTCTTCGCGCTCGCGAGCGCCCCGGACCCGAGCGGATCCGCCGACCTGCTCGTGAAGCGCGGCGGGCACGTCGCGGACGCGGTGATCGCCCGCGCGGTCCCCGGGGGCCACCTCGAGCTCACGCCCCCCTTCGGGAAGGGATTCCCGGTCGCCGAGGCGGAGGGCAGGGACGTGCTCCTCTTCGCCGCCGGCTCCGCGATCGCGCCGGTCCGCTCGCTCGTGCAGCACCTCGTGCGCGAGCGGGACCGCTTCGGGCGAATCACCCTCTTCTACGGCCAGCGCCTCGGCGCGGAGTTCGCGTACGTGGGCGAGCACCTGGCCTGGGAGCGCCGCGGCGTGCGCGTGATCCTCTGCCCCTCCGCCGAGGACGACGCGTGGCTCGGCCTCCGCGGCCGCGTCCAGAAGGTGGCGCGCTCGCTGGCGTTCGGCGGGGCGGCGCCCGGGGACGCCGTGGCGTTCGTCTCCGGGATGACCGCGATGGTGGAGGACGTCCGCCACACGCTCGCGCAGGCGGGGATCCCGCCCGGGCGCGTCCACGCGAACTTCTAGGGACCCGCATGCCCCCTCCCGTACACGCGCGCCGCCTGCTCGTCGCGATGCTCGTCGCCGCGATCGCGCTGACCGCCGTGCTGATCTGGCCGTTCTGGGTCGCGTTCTTCCTCGCGGCCGTGCTCTCGGCGACGCTGCGGAGCCCCATGGAGTGGCTCACGCGCAAGCTGCGCGGCCGCCGCCAGCTCGCCGCGACCCTCCTCACCCTCGCCGTGCTGCTCGCCGTGGTGGTGCCCGTGGCGGGGATCGGCACGTTCCTCGTCCGCCAGGTCCTCGACGGCATCGCCTGGCTCCGCGAGCTCATCGCGAGCGAGGGCTTCGGCGGGCTCCTGACGCGGCTCCCGGATCCCGTGGAGCGCGCCGCGCGGAGGCTCCTCGCGTCGACGCCGCAGCCGCAGCAGCAGATCCAGCGGATGGCCGAGCAGGGGCAGCAGGCCGCGGGCGTCGTCACCGGCGTGATCTCCGCCACCGGCACGGCCGTCTTCCAGACGACCATGATGCTCATCGCGTTCTTCTTCATGCTCGTCGACGGCGCGCGGCTCGTCGCCTGGCTCGACCGCCACGTGCCGCTCAGGCCCGGGCTCCTGCGCGAGCTCATCGAGGAGTTCCGCAAGACGAGCGTCTCCGTCCTCACCGCGACGCTCGCGACCGCCGGGATCCAGACGGTGACCGCGCTCGTCGGCTACCTCATCGCCCGCGCGCCGAACGTCATCTTCTTCACGCTCGCCACCTTCGTCATCGCGCTCGTGCCCGCGCTCGGCGCCACGTTGATGGTGATCACCGTGGCGGTCGTGCTGCTCGCGACCGGCCACCTCGTCGCCGGCGCGTTCCTCGCCGCGTGGGGCCTCGGCGTCGTGTCGATCGTCGACAACGCCGTGCGGCCTTACCTGCTCAAGGGCGGCATGGAGCTGCACGGCGGCGTCGTGTTCTTCGCGCTGCTCGGCGGTCTCGCCATGTTCGGCGGCATCGGGCTCGTGCTCGGACCGCTGATCGTCACGTTCCTGCTCGCCATCCTGAAGATGTACGAGCAGGAGTACGGGCGCGGGGTGAGGCCCGAGCAGTAGCGCGCGGCGCGCCGCACCGCCCGGCGCTCAGGCCGTCGGCTTGAACGCCCGGAACGCGAGCATCGTCACGGTGTGCGCGACCCCGGCGACCTTCTGCAGCCGATCGGGGATGAGATCGCCGAACGCCTCGTAGGTGGGGGCGTACAGCTTCACGAGCAGGTCGTGCTCGCCGGTGATCGAGTGCACCTCGGAGACGCCCTCGATCTCCATGATCGCGTTCGCGACCTCCTCGAGGCGTCCCAGCTCGCACTTCACGAGAACGAACGCAGCCTTCATCGCGGGCTCTCCGGTCGGGGGGATCCGAGAGCGTTCTACCACGCTCGGCCCCGCGCCGGCCGGGCCCGGAAGCGGCGCTTGCCATCGGCTCACGGCCAGGCCGGCCGCTCGCCGTGCCAGTCGGCGGTCACCTCGAGCCACATGGCGAGCCCGGCGTACGGACCGTACGGCGCATACCAGCGGCGCAGCGCGCGGTCCGTCGGGACGCGACGCCGGCCGCGGAGCCGCGCGAGCTTGGGCCGCGTCCAGGAGTCGAGGGCGAGGTGATCGTGCCGCCCCAGGAGTCGGAGCAGGTGCTCGGTCGCGTAGGGGCCGAAGCCCGCGAGGGCGCGGATGCGCCGCGCGAGCGCGTCGGTCGGCTCCGCCGAGACGCGCAGTGCCTCGAGCTCCAGCGCGCCGGAGGCCACGTCGCGGGCGAGCGCGCCGAGGAACGGCGCCCGGTACCCCGCCCGGATCTCCTCGCGGTAGAAGCGCTCCGGCATCGCGGCCATCGCGGCGGGCGTGGGGAACGCGCGCGTGCCGAGGGGCGCCCGGGCGCCGAGCGCGTCGCACAGGCGCGTCACCATCGCGCGCGTGAGCCCCCAGGAGCAGTTCGTCGTGCAGAGCGTCTTCACCGCGTCCTCGAACACGGTCGGGGAGCGGAGCAGGCGGCCCGCGCCGCGGGCGAGCGCCCAGCGCAGATCGGGGAGGTCCTTCCCCTCCCCCGCGGCGCGCCGCGCCTCGAGCGCCGCCGCCCGCGCGAAGAACGCGGACAGATCGTCGTCGAGCGCCAGGCAGTGACGGAGCGCGTCCCGGGCCGACCGCGCCTCCTCGACGCCGAGCCGGCCCTCACCGAAGGCGCGGAACGCGAGCCCACCCTCCCCCGGCGCGACCTCCGCGTACGCCGTCCGGCCCCCCGGCAGGAGCACCGGACGGCCGAGCACGCGGCGATCGACGTCGTAACGCCAGGGCGGCAGGTCGTACCAGCCGTGGCTGCGCACGGTGAGATCGAGATCGAAAGGCTCGGGGACTCGCACGTGGGGGGGCGCTCCAGGGAGCTACGGGAGCATCGGAACGTCCTGCTCGCGACATGATCGGCCGTCTAGAAGGCCTCCAGCACCAGCACGTACACCTCCGGCCCGGCGGGCCCGGCGGCGAGGTCGAAGCGGATGTTCGCGCCCTCGTCGGTGAGCCGCCAGCGAAGGCCCACGCCGCCGGCCACCTTGACGGTGTCGAGCCCGAGGTCGCGCGGCGTGTGCGCGACCTCGCCGAGCGCGCCGAAGGCCGTGGCGGAGAGCCGCCCGCGAACGGGCACGCGCAGCTCCGTCTGGGCGGCCCAGGACAGCCGATCGCGATAGCGCCCCTCGCGGATCCCGCGCAGGAAGCGGGTCGAGCCGAGCCGCGGGAGCATCGTGAAGGGCACGTCGCCGTTCGACCACTCCGCGATGCCCGCGAGGCCGAGGACCCGGCCGCCGCCCAGCGGCAGGAACCTGCGCGCCTCCGCGAGGCCGCGCCCGAGCCCTCCGTGATCGCCGAGCGCGCGCGGGTACAGCGTGTACCAGGCCTGCGCGAACGCGCCGCGGGAGGGCCAGAACGCGCTGTCCCGCGTGTCGAACGTGAGGCTCGCCCCCGCGCCCGCCCCGCGGAAGCCGCGCGCGCCCGGGACGTCGCCCGACGCGAGGGCCCCGCCGGCCTCGAGGTCGCGGATCTCCTCGGCGCGGAAGTCGAGGCGCGGGCCGGCGCGGAGCGCGGTGCCGGCGATGGGCCACTCCGCGACGAGGTACCCCTCCACCGTGCGGCGCGTGAACGGCTCGCGAGCGCCCTCCGACGAGCGCGGCCCGAGGCCGTAGAAGACGTCCGGGAAGTGCAGCGCGCGCACCCGGCCGCCGAGGAACGCCCCGCTGCGCGTCGTGAGGTCTCCGGCGACGTCGACCGAGCCCTGCCCCTCGAGCGTGTAGACGAGGGCGGCGAACACGGAGGACGCGCGCGGCGCACCGCCGACGTGCAGGTGCAGGCCGCCCGTCGCCCCGAGCCCGAGCTTCGTCTCCGGCAGCCAGAAGAGCACGGGCAGGGCGAACCCGCGCACGCCGCTCGGCGGCGCACCGACGCTCTCGGCGGCGGCCTTGGCGGCCGGCTCCGCGGGCGTCTCCGGCGCCGCCGCGCCCGTGGCCGGATCGCCCGCGTGCGCTCCGGCTTCGGCGCCGCGGGCAGCCTCCTCGGCCATGGCCGCGAAGGGCGCGCCGAGGGCGAGCGCGAGGAGCAGGGGAGCGGAGGAGAGCTTCGTCATCCGAAAGGCGGGAGAGATTAACAGGTCGGCGCCCGCGCCGCCCGAGCCGGGGGCACGCTCGGACGCCTCGGCACTCCGCAGCCGGATGAGGCTGTGCGGGAGCGAGCCGGGGGTCCGGGGGACGCGTCGTG
>NZ_JALCZC010000161.1:0-6679 GCF_022690805.1 Anaeromyxobacter sp. SG66 | reverse complement strand
CGCCGCTCGGCCGACCGAAGCCGCTCCCCCGGTCAGCAGCCGAAGATGTGACGAATCCTCAGGGCGCAGCCCCCGTCAGAATATTCAGCTCGCGCTCTCGCCCGGCGGGAGCGCGTCCACGAACCGCACCTCCCCGAAGCCGAGCCCGACGAGCAGCGCCCGGATGTGCCGCTCCGCCGAGGCCCGCGCCCGCGCCTTCAGCGCGACGTCGCCGTCGACCTCCCGCTCGAAGGCCACCTTGGCGAGGTCGAGCAGGCGCGCCGTCTCGGCCGAGTCGAGGTTCGAGCCGAGGATCTCGGTCTCGCCGGGGCGGATCGCGATGGTGGTGCGGATGGGCGGGAGCACCACGTCGACCCGTCGCCCCTGCACGCCCACGCTCGTGGCGTTCAGCCGCTCGAGGTCGAGGGTGAGGAAGGCGTCGGCGAAGACGATGGCCTTCCCCTTCGGCGCGGCGAGCGTGTGGCGCAGCCAGCCCGCGACGTCACCCCACAGCGAGTCCGCCTGCGTGGGCTCGGGCTCGAAGCTCACCTTCTTGTAGAGCCGCACCTCCAGGGTCTCGAGGCGGGCGACCTCGCGGATCTGGGTCGCCACGGCGGGGGGCGACGGCAGCGGCCGCTCGCGCAGGAAGATCCGGGACACGACGGCGATGCCGGCGCCGATCGAGAGGCCGAGGAGGACGACCGCGAGGAGGCGACGCATGGGAGAGCATGCTATCGCGGCAGGTCCCGCGGCGCCCGGCCGGCGTCGGCGGCGCGGTGCGCCGACCTGCGCGGCGCTGCGCTCCCACCCTCTCGGCTCCACCCGCCGGCGCTCCTCGGATGGGCCGAGCGAGGCCTCCGCGGCGGGCGCATGATGGCGTCCGATGCGCCTCTCGCCCTCTCGCGTGCTCGCCTGCGCCGTGCTCCTCGCGGCGGGCTGCGCCGCAGCGCAGCGCGAGGCGCGCCTCCGCGCGGCGCTCGACGCGCAGGGCCTCTCGCGGCCCCTCGCCGAGGTGTGGCCGGCGGCGCTGCGCCTCCTGGACGAGCGCGGCTTCGACCTCGGGAGCGACGACGGCGTCTCGATCGGCAAGGCGCCGCTCGGAACCGTGTCGCAGCTCCTCTCGCAGGCCCGCGACACGCGGACCGTGAAGGGGGGCCGCTGGGTCGCCGAGACCGATCTCGACGGGTCGGACGTGCGCTACCGGGTCGAGGGGACGGAGCTCGGCGGCGGCTCCTGCCGCGTGATCTTCTTCAAGATCGCGGGCACGCTCGAGGGGCGCGACGAGCGGGAGCACCGGGACGTCGAGCTGGAGCTCGAGCTCGCGCGGCGCGTCGATCCCGCCGCCGCGGCGCGCCTGAGCGACGCCGCGCGGTGAGCGGGCCGGCGGGCCTCACCGCGGGCGGCGCGCGCGCGGCTTCGCCGTCGGCGCCGGCTTCCGCCTCGCGGGCGCGCGCCCCTTCGCGCTCCTCCGCGCGCGGGCCTCCTTCTCCGCGCGCGCGCGGAGCGCCGCGTCGATGGCGAGGCGCGCCCACGGGAGCATCGCCTCGGGCTCCTCGTGCGCGGCGTCGGGCGGCTGGAAGTAGCTCGTCTGCTCCACCCTGCCGTCCCGGCGCGGGTACACCCACGCCTTGCAGCCCGCCTCGACGAAGCGTGCGCGGGTCTCGGCGTCGGTCTTGAGGAACAGCTCGTCGTCGTCGAGGAGCCCGAACATGGTGTCCCCGACGTAGAGCCCGTGCCCGCCGAACATTCGCCGGGCCTCGGCGGGACCCGCGAGTGACAGGAGATCGAGCGCGTGCTCCACGAAGGCTGCGGTATTCGCCATGCCCACCTCTCCTATTCGAGGAGCCGCTCCGCGATCGACGTGTGGAGGTCGAGGCCGCGGCTCGTGAGGACGAGCGCGCCCGCGCGGCGGACCGCGAGCCGGTGCGCCACGAGCCCCTCGGCCTCGCGCGCCTGGGAGGGCGAGAGCGACGCGAGCGGCACGCCCTCGCGCGTGCGGAGCCCGAGCATCAGCCGCTCGTTCCGCTCCGCCACCGGGCCGATGCGGTCCTCCTCCGCCGTCGGCGCGCGTCCGGAGAGGGCGGCGTCGAGGTACGCGCCGGCGTCGCGGAGGTTCCCGTACCGGTACGACCCGCCCTCGCCGCGCACGCAGCCGTACGCGCCGGCGCCGAGCCCGAGGTAGCTCTCGGCGCTCCAGTAGAGCCGGTTGTGCAAGGACTCGCGGCCGGGCCGCGCGTAGTTCGAGACCTCGTAGCGGCGCAGCCCGGCGCGGCGGAGCTCCGCGCGGATCGCGGCGGACTGGGCCGCGGCGTCCTCGTCGGAGGGGAGGGGGAGCCGGCCCTCGCGGCGCAGGCGCGCGAGGGGCACCTCCTCCGCCATGATCTCGGGGTCGAGCGTCAGCGCGTACGCGGACACGTGCGTCGCCCCGGCCTCCACGGCCCGCGCCGCGTCCCTGCGCGCGGTCTCCACCGAGGAGCGGCGCGCCCCGTAGATGAGATCGACGCTCACGTTCCCGAGCTCCTCCGCCGCCGCGCGGATGGCCCGCTCCGCAGCGTCGGGGCCGTGCCGGCGGCCGAGCTTCGCGAGCACGCCCGCGTCGAACGACTGCGCGCCCACCGACACGCGGTTCACCCCCGCCGCGCGCCAGGCGCGGAGCTTCGCCCGGTCGGTCGACTCCGGGTTCGCCTCGATCGTCACCTCGGCCGGGGCGGGCAGGGCGAAGCGCTCGCGCAGGGCGGCGAGGAGGGCCGCCACCTCGTCCGGCTCCCACAGGGACGGCGTGCCGCCGCCCAGGTACACGCTCACGGCGGCGAGGCCGTCGAGCGCGGGCGCGCGCAGCAAGAGCTCCGCCGTGAGCGCCGCGAGGTACCTGCGGCCCTCGGGCGGTCGCTCGGTCGAGACCGCGAAGTCGCAGTAGGGGCAGTGGTGCGCGCAGTAGGGGAAGTGCACGTAGATGCCGAAGCGGCGCGCCATGCCTTTTTCATAGCGCGATGCGGCGCGCGGATCCCGCCTCGCCGTGCGGAGGGGAGGGCGGCGCGGAGCGGCTGACCCGAGAGTCGACATCGCCCGGGAGACGTGGTTTCTTGACGCCCCGCAACCCGGAACCGTGTCGCGAGGACCCCGAATGGCCGAGTTCGCCGCCCCGCCCCCGCCGCCGAAGGACTTCAAGCCCTACATCGCCGACGACACCCGTCTCCCAGAGTTCACGCCCAAGGCCATCGTCGCGGGCGCGTTCTTCGGGATCCTCTTCGGCGCCGCGACCGTCTACCTCGCCCTCAAGGCCGGGCTCACCGTCTCGGCCTCCATCCCGATCGCGGTCATCGCGATCTCGCTCGGGCGGAAGTTCCTCAAGACCTCCATCCTCGAGAACAACATCATCCAGACGGCGGGGTCGGCGGGCGAGTCGATCGCCGCCGGCGTGGTGTTCACGCTGCCCGGGTTTCTCTTCCTCTCCACCGACCCCTCGACCAAGCTCTCGATCGGCGCGGGCTACTTCGACTACGTGACGCTGTTCGCCCTCTCGCTCGTGGGCGGGATCCTCGGCGTCCTGATGATGATCCCGCTGCGGCGCTCCCTCATCGTGAAGGAGCACGGCTCGCTGCTCTACCCCGAGGGCACCGCCTGCGCGTCCGTGCTCATCGCCGGCGACAAGGGCGGCGAGTTCGCGAGGACGGCGTTCCAGGGCGTCGGGCTCGCGCTCGGCTACGCCGTGCTGCAGAAGGTCTTCCACGTCATCGCCGAGAGCCCGGCGTGGGTGACGCGCCAGACCAACAAGTGGCTGCCGAACGCGACGGTGAACGGGGAGATCACCCCCGAGTACCTCGGCGTCGGCTACATCATCGGGCCGCGCATCGCGGGCGTGCTCGTGGCGGGCGGCGTGCTCGCCTGGCTCGCGCTCATCCCGCTCCTCTCCGTGCTCGTGCCCGCGGACGTCATGGCCGGGCAGCTCGTGAAGCTCGGGAACATGAAGGACCTCGCCACCGCCGGCGGCCCGGGCGGCTGGGACCCGGTGGCGCACACGTTCTCGAACCTGCCGAACGCGGTCTACCGCGCCTACATCCGCCAGATCGGCGCGGGCGCCGTGGCGGCGGGCGGGTTCATCACGCTGCTCAAGACCCTGCCCACCATCTGGGCCTCGCTCCGCGACTCGATCCGCTCGCTCGGCGACAAGGCCGCCGCCGCGGGCGTCCGCCGCACCGAGCGCGACCTCTCCTTCCTCACCGTCATCATCGGCAGCGTCGGGCTCGTCCTCCTCCTCGTCCTGCTCCCGCAGGTCCCGGGCGAGTCGATCCTCCAGAAGCTGCTCGTGGCGCTCCTCGTCATCGTCTTCGGCTTCATCTTCGTGACGGTCTCGTCGCGCATCGTGGGGCTCATCGGGTCCTCGTCGAACCCGATCTCCGGCATGACCATCGCGACGCTCATGGCGACGGCGATGGTGTTCGTCGGCGTGGGCTGGACCGGGTCGGCCTACGAGCCGCTCGCGCTCGTGGTGGGCGGCATGGTCTGCATCGCCGCGGCGAACGCGGGCGCCACCAGCCAGGATCTCAAGACCGGCTACCTCGTGGGCGCGACGCCCCGGTACCAGCAGATCGCTCTCTTCGTGGGCGCCGTCTTCTCGGCCCTCGTCATCGGCCTCACCGTGAAGGTGCTCGACACGCCCACGGCGGATCTCGCCGCGCAGGGCGTGCAGCACATGATCGGGACGGAGAAGTTCCCGGCCCCGCAGGCGACGCTCATGGCGACGCTCATCAAGGGCCTCCTCTCCCTGAACCTCGACTGGCACTTCGTGCTGGCCGGCGCGTTCTTCGCCGTGACGATGGAGCTCTGCGGCGTGAAGTCGCTCTCCTTCGCGGTCGGCCTGTACCTGCCGCTCTCGACGACGCTCCCCATCTTCGTGGGCGGCGCGCTGAAGGGCGTCGTGGACTGGCTCGCGGCGCGGCGCGGTGAGCCCGCCGAGGAGGGCGAGCTCGGCGGCGGCAGCCTGTTCGCGACCGGCCTCGTCGCCGGCGGAGCGCTCACCGGCGTCATCGTGGCGCTGCTCAACGTGAACGACGGCGTGAACCACTTCATCGAGAAGACGCTCAACATGGAGCCGCGCATCAGCGGCGTGATCGGCGAGGAGGGCTTCGCGCTCCTCGGCGTCCTCTTCTTCGCCGCGCTCGCGCTCATGCTCTTCCGCGCCGCGCGGAGGGCGCAGCCGAAGCCGCCGGCGGTCTGATGATGGGCGGAGCGCACGAGGCTGCGCTCCCGCCTCGACGACGGCGCGCCGCGGCCCCTGCGCTCCCGCGGGCGGCCTCGGCGCCGCCGCGGCGGCGCAAGAGGCGGGCTCAGGACTCCTTCAGCGAGTCGATCTGCTTCTGCAGCTCCTTGTTGCGCGCCTGCTGGCGGGCGACCTCGCCGTTCAGGAAGTCGTTCTCCCCGCGGACCTCCTCGAGCTCCTCGCCGAGCTGCGCGACGCGCGCCTTCAGGGCCGCGAGCTCCGCCGGGTCCGCCCGCGGCGCGGGCGGCGGCGGGGGCCTCGCCTGCCCCTTCTCGAGCTCCTGCACGCGCCGCTTGAGGGAGAGCTCCGCGCGCGCACGCGTCTCGAGGTGCTTCTCGAGCTCCACCATCGCCGCGCGCAGCCGCGCCGCCTCGGCCTGGTGGCGCTTCTCCGCCTCGGAGGCGCCCGAGGCGAGCGCGCGCCGGCGCTCCTCGCCCTTCTCCTGCGACCGGCGCGCCTCGTCCTCGCGCGCGCCCCGCTCGCGCTCGAGCTCCTCGAGCCGCCGGCGCGCCGCGGAGAGCTCCGACTCGAGCCGGCTCGTCGCTCCCTGCAGCTTGCCGGTGTCGACCGCGAGCCGCTCCTCGGCCCGCGCCCGCTCCGCGGCGGCCGCCTGGGCGGCGCGCGAGGCGCTCTCGGCGGCCGCGCTCCGCTGCTGCACCATCTCCTTGAGCGTCGCGACCTCCTTGCGCAGCCGCGCCGCCTCCTCCGCCACCGGCTCGAGCTTCGCGAGCCGCGCGATCTCCGCCTCGAGCCGCCTCGTCCGGTCGCGCTCGGCGTCGGCCTCCCGCCGCACCGCCTCGCCCGCCTTCGCGAGCTGATCGCGCTCCGAGGCGGCCTGCGCGGCGCGCCGCTCCGCGTCGGCCCGCGCCCCCTCCACGCGCGCGAGCTCGCCCTTCGTGCCGGCGACGGACGCCCGCCCCTCGTCGAGCGCCGCGCCGAGATCGCGGACCCGCTGCTCCGTCGCGGCGAGCTCGGCGACCTTGGCCTCGTACGCGTGCTCCGCGGCGATCGCCTTCTCGTCGTAGGCGCGCGCCTCGGCCTGCGCCCGGCGCAGCTCCTCCTCGAGCCGCGCGGCCGCCTCGGCCTGCGCCGCCGCGTCGGCCTCGAGCGCCTCGATGCGCCCGCTCGCCTCGGAGAGGTCGGCCTGGGCCGCCTCTTCCCGGCCGCGGGCCTCGGCGAGCTCTGCGCGGAGCGCCTCCGCGTCGCCCTCCGCGGCGAGCCGCGCGTCCGCGGCCTGCTCGAGCTTCGCCGCGAGCTCGCCCATGAGCCGCCGCACCTCGGCGGCGAGCGTGTCCCGCTCCCCGGAGAGCGCGGCGAGCCGGGCGTCGGCCTCGGACCGCTCGGCCGCGCGCGCGGACTCGAGCTCCGCCATCGCGCGCGCGTGCGCCTCCTCCGCCTCGGCGCGCGCGCCCTCCAGGCGAGCGCGCTCGTCCGCCCGCT
>NZ_JALCZC010000160.1:0-6911 GCF_022690805.1 Anaeromyxobacter sp. SG66 | reverse complement strand
CGCGCCCCGCGGCCTCGAGCGCGCGGCCGCGCAGCAGGGAGATCCGGTCGGCCGCGTCCGGGAGGCGCGCCTCGAGCCCCTCGAGCGGCGCGAGCGCCTCCGCGGCCCGACCCGCCTCGGCGAGCGCCATGGCGCGGAGGAGCCGCGCCTCCGGGGTCGCCACGTGCGCGAGCTTCGCGGCGGCCTCGGCGTGGCGGCCGGCGTCGAACGCGGCCTTCGCCTGCGCGGCCGGGCCGGCCTGGAAGGCGGGGGAGAGATCGAGGACGGCGTCGGACGGGGTGACCGACGCGAGGAGGACGGCGGCGAGCGCTGCGGTGATCATCGGGGGCAGGTGCAGAGTGCGGATCACGGAGGGGTCGCGTCAAGGGCCCGCCCGGCTGCGCCGTCCGGCCGCGCCTCCCGCCACCGGGATCGCCGAGGCGGGCGGGCGATTCCGGGGCGGGCAACCGGCGCGGAAAACGTCTAGGATCGCCCCTGCGTGGACATCCGGACCCAGGCGGCGCTGCTCGCCGCGATCGTGACGCTCGCGCTCTCGGCGGCCGCGCTCCTGCGCGAGAACCGCTCGCGGGTGTTCACCCTGTTCGCGCTCTTCGCCGCGGATCTGTGCCTCTTCTCCCTCGCGAGCTTCTTCCTGCGCTGGTCCGAGGCGTTCGGGGTCCCCTGGTGGGAGCGGCTCGCGGTGGCGTCGGGCGGCCTCATCCCCGCCGCGGCGCTCGCCTTCTTCCTGGAGTTCCTGGGCGTCGCGCGCCGGCCGGCGCGCCGGGCCCGGAACGCCATGCTCGCGGGGTCCCTCTCCGGGATCGTGGTCGCCGTCACCCCGCTCGTGCAGCTCAAGGCCGCGAAGCTCCTCGTCGCGACCTACGTGGTCGGCGGGCTCGCGGTGGTGCTCTCCGTGCTGTGGGGCAAGATGCACGCCTCGCAGACACGGGTCGAGCGCGCGCGCCTCCAGTACCTCTTCCTCGGCGCGGTCGTCGCGGTGCTCCTGTCGACGCTCGACATGCTCCCGCTGCTCGGCCTCCCCTATCCGCCCGAGGGGCTCGGCTCGATCACCCTCACCATCTTCATGTTCTTCCTGTCGCAGACGCTGCAGCGCCACCGGCTGCTCGATCTGCACGAGTTCCTCGGGAAGATCGTCGTGGTGACCGCGCTCGGGCTCGTGCTCGTCGCGATCTACGGCGGGCTCGTGTCGTGGGTGGGCGACCGGCCCGAGCTCTTCTACTTCAACACCATCGTCGCGTCGTTCGTGATCCTGTCCCTGTTCGAGCCGATGCGGGAGCGGGTCGAGGAGTGGGTGGTCGCGACGCTGTTCCGCGAGCGCTACGAGCTCGTGCGACGCCTCGAGGCCCTCCGCCAGCGGACGGGCAAGGTCATCGAGCCCGCCGGCCTCGCCGAGGTGGTGCTCGACGGCCTCGTGGAGACGCGCCGGGCGACGCACACCTCCCTCTGGCTCGTGGCGGACGATCGCCCCGGCTACCGGCTCCTCGACTTCCGCGGCCCGCCCCCGGTCCCGTTCCTCGAGCCCGCGACCGCGCGCGCCCTCCTCGCCGCGGCCTCCTCGACCCAGAAGGCCATCCTGCTCGAGAACATCGACCGCCGGGTGGCGGAGCTCCGGGCGATGCTCCCGCCCGGGCCTGCGGAGCACGAGAGCCGCAGCGGTCGCGGAGCGCCCGCGGCCGTCGCCGAGGAGCTGAAGCGGCTCAGCGACGCGCGCGCCGTGATGTGCTCCATGCGCGCGGGGATCTGCATGCCGCTCCTCGCGGGCGACCGCGTGGTCGGGTTCCTCGCCTGCTGGGACGAGCGCGTCCCCGAGGCCTTCGCGTCGGACGAGATCGCCGCCCTCATCGAGATCGCCGATCGGTGCGCCCTCGTCATCGAGAACTCCAAGCTGTACCAGCAGATGAAGGAGCGCGACCGCCTCGCCGCGCTCGGCGAGATGTCGGCCGGCCTCGCCCACGAGATCCGCAACCCGCTCGCCGCCATCAAGGGCGCGGTCCAGTTCCTCGATCCCGCGAAGCTCCCCGGCGAGGACCGCGAGTTCCTCGAGATCGTGATCGAGGAGGTGAACCGCCTCAACGGCGTGGTCACCCAGTTCCTCGACTACTCGCGCCCGCTCAAGCCCGCCCTCGCGCCGACCGACGTGAACGACGTCCTCGCGCGGACGTTCAAGCTGCTCCAGGCGGAGGTCCCGCCCACGATCTCGGTGGAGCTCGCGCTCGCGGAGTGGCTCCCCCCCGTGAACGCCGACGCCGAGCAGCTCAAGCAGGTGTTCCTGAACCTCGCGCTGAACGCGTTCCAGGCGATGCCCACCGGCGGCAAGCTCGTCGTCTCGACGCGCCTCGCGCGCGACGAGCTCGCCTTCTGGCGGGAGGGGATGCGCAAGGCCGACCTCGTCGAGGTGCGGTTCCGCGACAGCGGCCCGGGCATCCCCGACGAGGCCCGCGAGCGCATCTTCGTGCCCTTCTACACGACGAAGGAGAAGGGCACCGGGCTCGGGCTCGCCATCTGCCAGCGCCTCGTGAAGGCGCACCAGGGCACGATCCAGGTCCGCTCGTCGCCCGGCGAGGGCGCGGAGTTCCTCATCTCGCTGCCGGGGCTCCGGGAGGAGCGGCCGCCCGAGTCGCCGAAGCCGCCCGTCGACGAGGAGGAGAAGCGCCGCGCCCGCGAGCGGCGGCGCGCCAAGGCCGCGGCGCGGCTCCGCCGCCGACGGAAGCGTCGCAAGAAGCAGCAGGCGTGAGCCCGGCCCGGGGCGCCCCGGCCTTCGCCGCCGGCGGCCCGGGATCCGGCGCCCCCTCCGCCGCGCCCTGGCGGGCGAGACCCCTGCGCCGGGCCCGAGGCGCGCCGCGCGTGCGGAGACCGGTCGACTGTGGTAACGCACCCCCGTGGCTCACGTCCTCATCGTCGACGACGAGGTGAACATCCGCCGGGTCCTCGCGGCCATGCTGAAGCGCGAGGGCTACGAGGTCACGACCGCCGCGGACGGCGAGCAGGCTCTCGGCGTCCTGCACAAGACGCCCGTCCACGTGGTCGTCACCGACCTCGTGATGCCGAAGCTCGGGGGGATGGATCTCCTGCGTCGCGTCGGGGCCGACTTCCCCGACGTGCCGGTGATCATGATCACCGCGCACGGCTCCGTGGACAGCGCGGTCTGCGCGCTCAAGGCGGGCGCCTTCGACTACATCACGAAGCCGTTCGAGCAGGACGAGCTGAAGAAGGTCATCGCCAAGGCCGCGCGCGCGCACGACCTCGAGCGCCAGAACGTCCACTCGAGCTTCGGTGAGGGGGACCGCCCGCCGCTCGTCGGCCAGTCCGCGGCGATGCGCGCCATCTACGACATGGTCGCGCGGGTGGCGGACTCGCCCTCGACCGTGCTCGTCACGGGCGAGAGCGGCACCGGCAAGGAGCTCATCGCGAAGGCGCTCCACCGCGGCTCCTCCCGCCGGGACAAGCCGCTCATCAAGGTGAACTGCGCCGCGATCCCGAAGGACCTCGTCGAGAGCGAGCTGTTCGGCTACGAGCGCGGGGCGTTCACCGGCGCGGTCGCGTCGAAGCCCGGCCGCTTCGAGCTCGCCGACGGCGGCACCCTGTTCCTCGACGAGATCGGCGAGATCCCGGTCGAGATGCAGGTGAAGCTCCTGCGCGCCATCCAGGAGCAGGAGTTCGAGCGGGTCGGTGGCATCAAGACCCTCCGCGTGGACGTCCGGCTCATCGCCGCGACGAACCGCGACCTCCGGCAGATGATCGCCGACGGCCGGTTCCGCGAGGACCTCTACTACCGGCTCGCGGTCGTCCCCATCGCCCTGCCCCCCTTGCGCGAGCGCAAGGAGGACATCCCGCTGCTCGTGCGGCACTTCATCGAGAAGTACGACCAGCGGCTCGGCAAGAAGGTCGAGGGCATCGAGGAGGAGGCGCTGCAGCTCCTCCTCGGCTACGGCTGGCCCGGGAACATCCGCGAGCTCGAGAACCTCATGGAGCGCTCGGTCCTGTTCGCCGACGGGCCGCTCATCGAGGCGAGCGCCCTCCCCGACTCCCTCCGCGACCGCGGCGCCCAGCCGCCGGTGCCCATCGCGGCGATGGGCCCGCTCGGCGCGATCGCCGCGCCGAGCGGCGCGTCGATGAAGGAGATCGTGCGCCACGCGCAGGCGGAGCTCGAGCGCGAGCTCATCACGCGCGCGCTCGAGGAGACGGGCGGCAACGTCACGCGCGCCGCGAAGCGCCTGCAGATCAGCCGCAAGTCGCTGCAGGTGAAGATGAAGGAGCTGGGGCTCCGCGAGCCGCCCGAGACGGACGAGTAGCGGCCCGTTCCTGAATCGTGCGCCGACGCACACACCAGGCGGGGGCTCGTCAACTTGACCGCTCCGGGGGCCACTGCTAGCGTCGGCGCGGTTTTGCTGCGCTTTCCGCGGCGTTCGCTCCAGTCCACGGAGGAGACATGCGGCGGCTTCGCCTGCGCGCCCTCACGATCTGCACCCTCGTCGCGCTCGCCGCCCCCGCCGGGGCCGCCGAGATCACCCGCGTCGCCACGAGCGAGACCGGCAACCTGTTCGACTTCCACGTGTCGCTGCGCTGGGATCGCACCCAGCTGCGCGGGAAGCTCACCCGCGAGCAGGGAGACCCGGCGGCGAACCCGCCGTTCGGCGCGAACGCCGACGTCGACGAGCTGCGCTACACGCGCATCACGAACGCGCTCGTGCCGCGCTTCGCGGTCGGCCTCCACCGCGATCTCGAGGTCCACGTCGAGCTGCCCTACGTGCTCGCGGACGACCACTCCTGGCGCTTCGCCCTGGTGAACGGGCTGCCCGTGGAGGCGGTCTCCACCATCACGAACAACACCATCGACGCGATGAACCAGCCGTGCGATCCGGGCGGCGCGACGTGCCCGCTCTTCCCGGTCGGGACGAACACGACCGTCTATCACGGCGGCCGCGCCGGCGACGTGAAGGCCGGCGTCGCGTGGGGCATCTTCAGCGACGCCCGCGACGACACGAAGCCGTTCTGGCTCGTGGGCGCCGACCTCACCTTCCCCACCGCCAGCGCCTACGATCCGGCCGCCGGCCGCAGCGCGAGCTGGGCGTCGCCGCACGTCTCGTCGGGCAACCCCGGCGCGTTCGGCGAGAAGGTCTGGAAGTACGACCTCTACACGGTGCTCTCCCGCCGCCTCGGCCCCATCGACCCGTACTTCAAGGCGCACGTGACCGGGATGCAGCGCTCGAGCGGCACGTACTCCAACTGCGAGCACGCCGCGGAGCTCGCGCGCCGCTCGCCCGCCGAGGCGACGCTCGCGGGCGCCGCCAACTGCTCGAGCTGGGGAGACGACGCGCGCGCCCGCCTGCCGTGGATCGGGGGCCTCACCTTCGGCGCCGAGCTCGTGCCGTACGAGAACCCGTCGGAGGACCAGAAGGTGTCCGTCGACGTCCGGGCGTTCGCGGACTACACCTCGTCGCAGCGCTTCTACAACCCGCTCACCGACATGAGCGGCAAGCTCCACGCGACGGAGCCCTACCTCACGATGGGCGGCCTGTTCGGCCTGTACCTCCGCGCCTCGCGCTTCGTGTCGCTCCACGCGAGCGCCTCGCTCGCGACCCAGACCGCGCACTTCCTCTCCGGCGAGTCGCTCGGCCGCGGCGGCGTCGCCGACGCGGGCAAGGACATCACCGGCGTCACCGCGAACCCGGACCTGAACCCGAACTACGACTGGCGCTACGACGCGCCGGGCCGGCGGTTCCGCTTCAGCGAGACGAGCGTGTTCGGCCTGTCCGTCGCGGGCGTGCTGCAGTTCTGAGGGGACGGGCGGCCGCGCCGCCGGCCACGCTCGCTCTCCCCAGCGCCCCGGCGAGGCGCCGGACGGCCTCGCGGAGCTCGCGCTCGTCGAGCCGGCCGAAGCCGAGCCGCAGGTTCGGGGGCGAGCCGCCGTCGAAGGCGAAGAGCCGGCCCGCCTGCACCGCCACCCCCGCCGCGAGAGCGCGGTCGGCCCACGCCTCGGCGTCGAGGCCGGGCGCGACGCGGCACCAGTAGGCCATCCCGCCGGGTGGCTGCTCGAAGGTGAGCGCGCCCGCGAGCTCGGCGCGCAGCGCGTCCGCGAGCGCCTCGCGCCGCGCGGCGTAGATCCTCCGCGTGCGCCACACGTGGCGCTGCGCCTCCCCCTCCTCGAGGAGCTCGGCCACGGCCGCCTCCACCGCGAGATCGCCCTGGCGGTCGAGGTAGTGCCGGTGCGCGGTGAGGCGGGCGATGGCGTCCTCCGGCCCCGCCAGGAAGCCGATGCGGAGGGCCGGCGCGAGCACCTTGGAGAGCGAGCCGACGTACACGACCACGCCCGCCGCGTCGGCGCTCGCGAGCGGCTGCACGGGGCGGCCCTCGTAGTGGAACTCGTTGTCGTAGTCGTCCTCGAGCACGACGAGCCGCGCCCTGCGCGCGAGGTCGAGCAGCGAGAGCCGCCGCGCAGGCGAGAGGGTGACGAGCGTGGGGTACTGGTGGTGCGGGGTGAGGTACACCGCGCGGATCCGCTCCGGTCCCGCTCGCGCCGCGAGCGCCTCCACGTCGAGGCCCCGGGCGTCGAGCTTCAGGGGCACGAGCCTCAGGCCGGCGAGCCGCAGCGCCTCCCAGGCCGGGCGGTAGCCGAGGTCCTCCACCGCGACGGCGTCGCCGGGGCGGAGCAGCCCGCGCGCGGCCACGGCGAGCGCCATCTGTGCGCCCCGGGTGACGAGCACGCCCTCGGATCGCACCGCCAGCCCTCGCGCCTCGCCCAGCATCCGCGCGAGCGCCGCGCGTAGCCGGGGGTGCCCCCGCGCGTCGCCGTAGCCGAGGTGCTCGCGCCTGCTCAGCGCGCGGCGGTAGGCGCGGGCCAGGGCCGCCACCGGCACGAGGCGCGGGTCCGGCACGCCACCGAGGAGCTGCAGCGCCCCGGGCGGCGGCGG
>NZ_JALCZC010000016.1:69737-71038 GCF_022690805.1 Anaeromyxobacter sp. SG66 | reverse complement strand
CTTCTTGCCGGCGGCGCGCGCCGCCACGGCGGGCCGGTGTCGCCGCTCGCCTCGCGCCGGGTGCGCGGCGGGCTCGCCCCCCCGCCGGCGCGCTGCGGCGAGGCTGGCGGACAGCGCATCCGCGAGGCTCACCACCTCGGCGGGCGCGCGCTCCGCCTCGGGGGCCTCGATCGTCTCGCCCTCCGCCTTCTTCTCGACGAGCTCCAGGACGCGCTCGCGGTACGTATCGGGGTAGCGCTCGGGCTCGAACGCGGTCGTGAGGGAGCCGACGAGCTGCTCGGCCATCGCGAGCTCGCGCTCGGCGGGCTTCGCGTGCCGGGGGAGGTCGAGCGAGGACACCGGGATCACCTCGTCGGCGCGGTTCATGGTCGAGAGCGCGAGCGCGTCCTCGATGGGGCGAACGCAGCAGAGCGACTCGCGCGTGCGCAGCACGAACGTCGCGATCGCCACCTTGCCCGAGCGGCGCATCGCGTCGAGCAGGAGGGCGTACGGCTTCGCGGCGCTCGCCTCCGGCACGAGGTAGTAGGTGCGGTCGTAGTAGATGGGGTCGATCTCGGCGAGCTCCACGAAGTCGTGGATGTCCACCGTGTGCGTCGCCTTGGGGTCGAACTTCTCGAGCTCGTCGGGATCGAGGGCGACGTACTTCCCCTTCGAGATCTCGTAGCCCTTCACGATGTGCTCGTAGGGGACCTCGACGTCCTCCTTGGCGCAGAAGCGCTTCAGGTGGATCCGCCCGCCGTCCTTGTCGTGGAGCATGTTGAAGCGGACCTCTTTCTGCGTCACCGCGGTGACGAGCTTCACCGGGATGTTCACGAGGCCGAACGTCAGCGCTCCGCTCCAGATCGCTCGAGCCATGGATCGTCCCCCCTGAGTACGATCGTGCGCCCGTCGGCCCGCGGCAACGCCGGGTGGGGCCCGACGCGGGGTGCCGCTTCACGGCGGCGGCACGGGAGCGCAGGTTTTCGGGGACGTGAGGAGGGCGTATGCCGCGAAAGCCCGAGGAAGAGCGCCGGAAGGAAGGCCGCGACGAGACCCCACGGACGGATCTGCCGCCGCGGCGGGAGCCGTACTACGAGGGGTACTTCGGCACGGAGGAGGAGGAGGGCGCCGTCCGCGAGGAGGAGAGCGGCGACGAGCCGCGCCGCGGGGCGAGCGAGGACGCCGCGGGAGGAGACCGGGAGATCGTGTGAGCGACGGGGCGCGCGCTCCCACGGGCGGGGTGGGAGCGCGCCGGCCCCCCCGAGGCACGCCGCCTGCCGTTTGCGGGCCCCCCGGGCGCCGGCGGGGGCGGGCCGGGCGCC
>NZ_JALCZC010000016.1:38273-69727 GCF_022690805.1 Anaeromyxobacter sp. SG66 | reverse complement strand
GGGGCTCGCGCGCCGGCGGGGGGGGCCCCCGGGTCGTGGGTGGGGGGGGGGGGGGGGCCCCCCCCCGGGGGGGGGGGGGCGCCCCCCGGCCCCCCCGAGGCACGCCGCCTGCCGTTTCAGTGCAGCGCGGGCGCCTGCGGGTGCTGGAAGGCCTCCACGTCCACGCCGAAGTAGCGGAAGATGCGGAGCTGGTGCTGGCGCAGGCCGCGCAGCAGCAGGCGCCGGTCGCCGCCGGCGAGCTCGTGCGCGAGCGCGGCGACGCCCAGGTCGGCGAACTCGCGGATCAGGCTGAAGTCGAGCACCACCTCGCCTCCGCGCTCCGCCTCGAGCCGCTCCGCCAGCTCGGCGGCGGACGTCCGGTCGAAGACGCCGGACAGGCGGATCACCGTCCGACCGGCCTCTGACTCCCGGACGAATTTGCAAGCGCCTGGCATCGCCTCGGCCCTCCGGACGCGCGTTTCGTCGTCTCTCGCGTGCGTGACGTGGTCGGTTAAGAGAATTTGTACTCCCCCGGGCTACCGCAACCCGCCGCCGCGTCCGGGGCCGCGGCTCGACGGAGCGGGGATCGTGCGCGCACGGCGTGACGCGGCCGCGGCGCGCAGGCGCCGGATCGGTGAACTCCCGGAAGGCGGGCGCTCGGCCCGCCGGATCACCAGCTGCCGAAGCGGCGGCGGGCCTCGGCGGCGAGCGCGTCGCGGTGCGCGGGGTGGGCGATCGCGATGAGCGCCGCCGCGCGCTGGCGCAGGTTCTTGCCGAAGAGATCGGCGATCCCGTGCTCCGTCACGACGAAGTGCACGTGGGCGCGGGTGGTCACGACGCCGGCGCCCGGCTTCAGGTACGAGACGATGCGCGGCTCGCCCGCCGCGGTGGTCGAGCGCAGGGCGATGATGGGCTTGCCACCGTCGGACAGCGCCGCGCCGCGGATGAAGTCCATCTGCCCGCCCACGCCCGAGTACTGCCGGTCGCCGATGGAGTCGGCGCACACCTGGCCGGTGAGATCCACCTCGATGGCGCTGTTGATCGCGGTGACCCGGGGGTTCCGGCGGATGACTGCCGTGTCGTTCACGTACGCGATGTCGAGCATCGCCACGAGCGGGTTGTCGTGGAGGAAGTCGTAGAGCTTGCGGGTGCCGACGGCGAACCCGCCCACGATCTTGCCCGGGTGGACGCGCTTCGCCTCGCCGGTGATGACGCCCTTGTCGACGAGGTCGACGATGCCGTCGGAGAGCATCTCGGTGTGGATGCCGAGCCGCTGGTGATCGCCGAGGTACGCGAAGGTCGCCTGCGGGATGGCGCCGATCCCGAGCTGGAGCGTCGCGCCGTCCTCCACGAGCTCCGCGCAGTGGCGCCCGATCGCGCGCTCCGCCTCCGTGAGCTCGCGCTCCGGCAGCTCGTGGATCGGCTCGTCCACCTCCACGAGGTAGTCGATCGCGTCGACGTGGATGAGGCCGTCGCCGTGCGTCCGCGGCATGCGCGGGTTCACCTGCGCGATGACGGTGCGGGCGGTCTGCACCGCCGCCCGCGTGACGTCCACCGACACGCCCAGGGAGCAGAAGCCGTGGCGGTCGGGCGGCGACACGTGGACGAGCGCGACGTCGAGCGGGAGGACGCCGGAGCGGAACAGCTTCGGCACCTCGGAGAGGAACACCGGCAGGTAGTCGGCCCGCCCCTCCTCGACCGCCGCGCGGTAGTTGGCGCCGACGAACAGCGCGTTCACGCGGAAGCTCTTCGCGTGCTCGGGGGCGGCGTAGGGCGCGCGCCCCTCCGTGTGCAGCGACACGATCTCGACGACGCGCAGCTCGCTCGCGCGCGCCGTGAGGGCGTCCACGAGCCGCTGCGGCGCGGCGGCGACGCTGTGGATGAAGACGCGATCGCCCGACTTGACGACGGAGACGGCTTCCTCGGCCGAGACGGTTCGGCTCATCGCGCGGCTTCCTCCTGGAGGGGCGTTTCGCCGCGGCAGTGTAGCAAGCGCGCCTCGCGCGGGGGAGGCTTGCCGCGTCACGTCATGGGTTGCGCATGTCCCAGGCGAGCTTGGCGGCCAGGACGAGCGCCACCGCGACCACCACCCGCCGGATGAGGGCGTCGCCGCGCCGGATGGCGAGGTGGGCGCCCACCCAGCCGCCCGCGAGCTGCGCCGCCGCCATGGGGAGGGCGATCCGCCAGAGGACGACGCCGCGGGACGCGAAGAGGGCGACCGCCGCGAGATTGGAGGCGAAGTTCACGACCTTGGCGCTCGCCGACGCTCGGGAGAGCCCGTCCCCGAGCAGCGCCACGAAGGCGACGATGAGGAACGTCCCCGTGCCGGGCCCGAAGAAGCCGTCGTAGGCGCCGACGGCGAGGGCGATGGCGCCCGCGATGGCCGCCGCGCTGCGGGGCGGGGCGGCGTCCTCGAGCCGGGGCGGCGGCCCCCTGCGCAGGCCGACGAACACCGCGGCGAAGGCGAGCAGCGCGACGACGATCGGCCGGAGCGCGGAGGGGGGCGTTACGAGGACGAGCGCCGCTCCGCCGAGCGAGCCGGCGAGCCCCAGGGGGAAGGTGATGCGCGCCCGGCGGCCGTCCACGAGCCCTCCGCGCGTGAAGCGGGCGAGCGCCGCGAACGAGCCGAACACCGACTGGCCCTTGTTCGTGCCGAGGGCGAGGTGCGGCGGGAGGCCGGCCCAGAGGATGGCGGGGACGGTGAGCAGGCCGCCGCCGCCGGCGATCGCGTCGATGACGCCGGCGACGAGCGCGACGAGCGTGAGGAGCGCGATCTGGAGGAGGCCCGGCTCTGCCATGCGGGGCAGCGTCATAGCACGCCAGGCCGGAGTCGACGGGCTGGCGCACGGCGGCTGCGCCTCGCTTCGCCGCGCGGGCGGCGTGGGCGGCCCGTCTAGTGGGGCCGGACGTTCCGCTCGACCGCCTCGATGAGATCGCCGAGGCCGACGGGCTTGTACAGGATCTCGGAGGCGGTGATGGGGTGTCCCTCGAAGCCGCGGCTCGCCGTCATGACGACGACAGGGATCTCCGCGAGCTGCGCGTCGCGCAGCTGCTCCTCGCGGAACTGCCAGCCGTTCATCTCCGGCATCATGAGATCGAGGAGGATGAGCGCGGGGCGCTCCCCCTTGCGCAGGCGGTCGAGCGCGACGCGGCCGTTCTCGCAGAGGTGCGCGTCGTAGCCCTCCTCCTCGAGCAGCTCCCCGAGCGTCTCCCGCAGGTCGGTGTCGTCGTCGACGACGAGGATCGGGCAGCCGTCGGTCATCGAAGGGGCGCATCCTAGGCGAGAGCGACCCCGTCATCGCGCGCCCATGCGGGGAGTGCGCGCGCCGACCTGCCCCGCACGGCGACACGGCGGCGCGTCCTCGCGGGGCGGAGCCGAGGTATGTAACGCAGCCATGTCCACGACCCGCCCTCTCGCCCTCCTGCTGCTCGTTCCGCTCGGCTGCGCGACCCGCGCCGCCGCCGCTCAGGTCCCCGCGCCCGCCGCGCAGTCGGTGCTCGCCGCCTCGCCCGCCGTCGAGGTGCGGAGCCTCGACCGGACGCTCCGCGTGACGGGAGAGGGCAGGGTGAGGGTCCGGCCCGACGTCGCGGTGGTGCTCGCGGGGATCGAGGCGACCGGCAAGACCCTCGCGCCGACCGTCGCGGACGCCGCGGCGAAGATGCGGCGGATGATCGACGCGCTCGCGAAGGCCGGCGTCGCCGAGAAGGACGTCCAGACGACGCGCCACGACGTGCAGGTGGAGCGTCCGTGGGTGGACGGGAAGCCTCGGGACATCACCGGCTACACGGTGGTGGACGAGGTTCGCGTGACCGTGCGCGATCTCGCGAAGCTCGGCCAGATCCTGGAGCGCGTGGTCGCCGCAGGCTCGAACTCGCTGCGGGGTCTCACCTTCGAGCGCGACGATCCGGCCCCGCAGCGCCAGGAGGCGCTCGCGAACGCGGTCGCGGTCGCCCGGGCGAAGGCGGAGGCGATGGCGAAGGCGGCCGGGGTCTCGCTGGGCGCGGTGGTGGCGATCGAGGAGGGCGCCGCCGAACGGCCGATCCCGCTCGCGAAGTACCGGACGCAGGCGATGGTGGCGACGGACGGCGCGCCGGTCACGCCGGGCGAGCTCGAGATCGACGCGAGCGTGTCCGTGACGTACGCGATCCGCTGACCGGCGCCCGGGTCCGCGCCGGCAGCACGGCGTGGACCGTCGCGACCGCGACGAGCACGACGAACGAGACGACCGCGACCGTGGTCATGAGCAGCCCCCGTCGATGATCCAACCGCGGCGGGAGCCCTTGCGAAAGCCCTCGATCGAGGGGCAACGCGGTCGAGGCATCGTGTCGCAGGGGGTGTCCAGCGCGCCGTCAGCGGGTCGCGCGGCGGCGACCCCCGCGCGCGCCGGTCTGCCGCGACGGCGGCTTGCGCGCGGGCGGCTTCCGGGACGGTGCCCGGCGCCGGGGCGGCTCCGCTCGCTCCACCCCCCGGGTGGGCGCCGGAGGCGCCTCCCTGCGCAGGTACACGAGCAGGTCGAGGTAAGAGACGATCCCGACGAGCCGCTCTCCGTCCATGACCGGTAGCGCGCCGACGCGCTCGTCCGCGAGGATCTCGAGCGCGTCCCGCACCGTCGCCGTGCTCGGGATCGTGACCGGATCGGGGCGCAGCGTGCCCTCGACCTCCTCGGAGAGGAGGTCGAGCGCGGCGTCCGCGAAGCGCTCGAGCTCGGTCCCGAGCCGCGCGCGAAGGTCGCGCTCGGAGAGCATCCCGACCACCGACCCGTCCGCGTCGACCACCGGCAGGTGCCTGAACCCGCCCTGCACCATCGCGCCCGCTGCGTCCCCCAGCGAGTCCTCGGGGCCGACCGTCGCCGGCTGCGGGGTCATGACCCGGCGGATGGGGACGTCGAGGAACGGGACTGCCTTGCGCATGACGAGCCTCCTCCCACGTTCAGGCGAAAGGCGGCGGAGTGAGCGCCGCCGGCGCCGAGAAGGTCCGCTCGAACCAGCGCGCCGCGAGCCGGGCCACCGACTCGAGCGCGCCCGGCTCCTCGAACAGGTGGCTCGCGCCCGGCACCATCGTCAGCTCGGCTGAGCGGAGGTGCGGGAGCACGGAGCGGTTGAGCCGCAGCACGGTGGAGTCCCGGCCGCCGACCACGAGGAGCACCGGCGCCCGCACCCGCTCCAGCACCGCCGCGGGCACGAGATCGGGACGGCCTCCGCGCGACACGACCGCCCCGACGAGCTCGGGGAGCTCCGCGGCCGCAGCGAGGGCGGCGGCGGCGCCCGTGCTCGCGCCGAAGTAGCCGAGGCGCAGCCCGCGCACGCGGGGCAGGGCCGCGATCCAGCGCGTCGCGGAGACGACGCGGCCGGTGAGCAGCTCGATGTCGAACCGGAGCTCCGCCGTGACCTCGTCCTCGGCCGCCTCGGGCGGCGTGAGCAGATCGAAGAGGAGGGTGGCGAGGCCGGCGCGCCGCAGCGCGCGCGCGACGAGCTGGTTGCGGGGGCTCCGGCGCGTCGAGCCGCTCCCGTGGACGAACAGGACGAGCCCCAGGGCGCGATCGGGGACGGCGAGCTCCCCCTCCAGGACCCCCGGACCGCCGGCCGGGCCGTCGAAGGGGATCGACAGGATCTCGGCCTCGGAGCCCGGCGGATCGGCGCCCAAGGGCGCGGTCCACTCTCCATTCCAGAGCTCGCCGACCTCGCCCTCCGCCGGCTCGCCCCGGGCGCGCCGCAGGCTCTTCACCACCTGCTCGTCGGACACCTGGTCGAACCGCTCGTACCAGGCGCCCACCGCGTAGAACGGCTCGGGGAGCTCGAGGGCGATCACCTCGTCGAAGTCCGCGCGGAGCTCCGCCACCGAGGCCGCCGCGACGACCGGCGCAGCGAGCACCACGCGCGCGGCGCCCCGCTGCCTCGCGCCGCGGGCCGCGGCGCGGGCGGTGGCCCCGGTCGCGACGCCGTCGTCCACCACGATGACCGTGCGCCCCGCGACCTCCGCCGGCGGGCGATCGCCTCGGTAGCGCCGGACGCGCCGCGCGAGCTCGACGACCTCGCGCTCGGCGAGCTCGGCGGCGTCCGCCTCGGTGAGGCCCACCTCGCGAAGCGCGTCGCGGCGCACGAACACCGCGCCGCCCTCGGCGATGGCGCCGATGGCGTACTCCGGAGATCCCGGCGCGCCGATCTTGCGGACCACCACGACGTCGAGCGGCGCGTCGAGGGCGCGCGCCACCTCGAAGGCGACGGGCACGCCGCCCCGCGTGAGCCCGAGCACCACGGGCCGCTCCGCGCGGAGTCTCCCGAGCTCCTCCGCGAGCAGCCGTCCTGCCTGCTCCCTGTCCCGGAAGACCATGCGCGCCTCCTTCGCCTGACGCGCGCTCACGCGCGATCCACGCGCGGCGCCGCCGCCGGCGCTCTCGAGGGAACGCTACCGCCGGCGTCCAGCGCGCGGACGGGTCGGGCGGGGCGCGCTGTTCGGGTGGGGCCGCACCGCGCGTGCGTACGTACGCCCATGATCGCGCCCGGTGAGCCGCGGGCGCGGCGCGCGGAGAAGCGCCCACCCGCTCCGGGCCCTCGGCGATCGTCGAAGGCACGAGGCCGCCACCGGGGACGCGCCGGGTCGCTCGCTCGCCGGGACCCTCGGCGCCGCACCGCGACGCCGCACCGCGATGTCGGTACCGAAAGCGCGGTGACGCGGGCTCGTAGCCGACCACTGGCCTGATTTCACGGAGGTTTCGTGCTGGCAGGGCCTTCGCATTGGAGAGGGGGCATGAACGTCCTCAAGAATGAGCTGCCGCGCGCGAAGGCGGTCAGGCTGGAGCAGCAGGTGGAGTACGTGGCTGGCTCCGTGGTGAGCCGCACGCTCGCGAAGGCGCCGGGCGGCTCGCTCACGCTGTTCGCGTTCGACGCCGGGCAGGAGCTGTCGGAGCACACGGCGCCCTTCGACGCGTTCGTGCAGGTGCTCGACGGGGCGGTCGAGCTGACCATCGGCGGCGAGCGCGTGCCGGCGAGGGCGGGCGAGACGGTGCTCATGCCCGCGGGCGTGCCGCACGCGGTGAAGGCGACGGAGCGGTTCAAGATGCTCCTGTCGATGGTGCGCGAGCGCGGGTGAGCCTCCCGTCTCGCGGCGGGCCCGCGGCCGCCCGGCCGGTCGCGTCCGGCCGGCGACCCGCTGTATCCTCTCTCGCCAAGCGACGCGCCCCGTCCGGCGCAATGGAACCTCGATGCCTCTCGGCCACGTCCCCACCGCCGTCGTCGTCCTCGTCTCGCTCGCCGGCGCCGCGGTGATGATCGGCTGGCGGATGCGCGAGACGAGGAGCCCGATCTCCACCCGGAAGATCGTCATCCCTCCGCTCGGGATGAGCACCGGGTTCCTCATGTTCCTCGCGCCCGCCGCGCGGGTGCCGTGGAGCTACGCGAGCGCCGCGTTCGCTGCGGGGGCGCTCGTGTTCTCGTACCCGCTCTCCCGCACCTCCCGGCTCGTCCGCAGCGGCGACGCCGTCGTGATGCAGCGCTCGAGCGCGTTCCTCTGGATCCTGCTCGGGCTCGTCGCGGTGCGGTTCGTGCTCCGCGTCTACATCGAGCAGGTCGTGACGCAGGTGCAGACGGGCGCGCTCTTCTTCCTGCTCGCGTTCGGCATGATCGTGCGCTGGCGCGTCGCGATGCTCCTCGCGTACCGGCGCCTGCGCGCCGAGCCGGCGACGGCGGACGCCGCGTAGGCCTCGGGGCGCCTGCCCGCCCGGGCTCGGCCCTCCTCAGCGGACCCGGAACATCGGCGGGATCTGCTCGGCCCGATCCACCGTGAGATCGAGGTCGCGCAGGAGCCCGTCCGCGAGATCGTAGATCCAGCCGTGCACGGTGAGCTCCTGGCCCCGCGTCCAGGCGCCCTGCACGATGGTGGTGTGGCAGACGTTCGCGACCTGCGCGGCGACGTTGAGCTCGCACAGGCGATCCTCGCGCGCGTCCGCGTCGGCGATGGCGTCGAGCTCCGCGCGGTTCACGAGGTAGACGTCGCGGATGTGCCGCAGCCAGTTGTCGATGAGGCCGAGCGGGGTGGCCTCCATGGCGGCCCTCACGCCGCCGCAGCCGTAGTGGCCGCACACGATGACGTGCCTCACGCCGAGGACCTCGATCCCGTACTGCAGGACCGAGAGGCAGTTCACGTCGGTGTGCACCACCACGTTCGCCACGTTGCGGTGCACGAAGATCTCGCCCGGCAGGCGTCCCACCACCTGATCGGGGGGTAGGCGGCTGTCGGAGCAGCCGATCCACAGGAGCTCCGGCTTCTGCGCGTGGACGAGCCGCTCGAAGAAGCCCGGCTCGCGCTCCCGCATCCTCGCCGCCCAGGCGCGGTTCGCCTCGAAGCACGACTGCAAGGTCTTCACCCGTTCTCCTCCTCCGGAGGGCGACCCCTCCCACGCGCGACGCGGGGGAGAGGTCGCCGCTGGGTTCACGCCGCGGATGGGCTCCGCGAGAGCGATCGCGCGAGCCACAGCAGCTCGAGCATCGTGGCCCGCTCCCGCTGCAGGGTACGCCCGACCGCGCGTCCGGCGCGATGTGCTGCGGCGCCGATCGCGGTGTACGCGTCCGAGTCGAGGGCGGTCGCGCGCACCGTGCGCGCCCCGCGCAGCCGGACTTCCACCCGGCAGGACTTGTCCTCGCCGCCCCTCGGCCCGTTCAGATCCCCGACCACGACCCGCACCCCGGCGATGCGCTGCTCGTACCGGTCGAGCGCGAACGAGAGCCGCCGCTCGATCGCGTCGCGCAGGCCGGGGGTGATGGAGAAACCACGCGTCCTCACGTCGATGTGCACGTCGTCACCTCCGTTCCCCTCCGAGCTCCGGTCTAGCGCCGTCGCGTCCCCGCGAAAATGACGTTATCTCGCCGCGTCGCCTCGGGTCCTTGAATGTGTCGCCGGGCTGCTCAGTTCTTGAGCGATCTGCGCGACCTGAAGAGATCCCCGTTGGGCAGGAGGCGGGTCGCGGGCGTGTTCCCCCGTTAAAGCGTGGGCATGGAGCGAACCCTGACGTCCGGCCCGGAACTTGCGGAAGGATCGAGCACGATGATCGGGTTCGCCCGCCTGCAGCCCCCCCTGGTGCCCCGGTCGGCCGGAGCGGTGCCGTCCGTGCACAGCGGCGTGCGCTGGCCGAGCGAGGACCTGCTCCCCGTCGTCTTCCACCTGATCGCCGTGGCGGCGCTGGCGGCGACCGGCTACCCCGCCGGCAGGATCGTGATCCTGGCCCTCGCCGCGGCGGTCCAGAAGGCTCACTACCTCACCTGGCGCAAGCGCGACATCAAGCTCTGCGTGAACGCCGACATCGACCAGCTCGCCTGGATCGTCGTCGCCGCCCAGGCCTGCTTCTTCCTCACCATGGGCGTGGCGGTGACCGTCACCGGCGGGATCCGCAGCCCGCTGCTCCTCACGATCATGGGGGCGTACGTCGCGGCCGTGGCGGCGGTCGGCGACCGCCGCCAGACGCGCCTGTTGCTCGGCGCGACCGCCCTCGAGGTGGGCGTCATCGCGCTCCTTCCGCGCTCCATCACCGGGCCGGAGGTCGCGGGTCCGGCCCACACCTTCCTCACGCTGGTGAGCGTCCTGGGCGTCGGCCTCCTGCTCGCGCCGGTCCACGCGCGGGCCCGCAAGCGACGCGACGCGTTCGCGCGGGCGCGCAAGGAGATGGCGGCCGACGCGCTCGCCCGCGCCCAGAGCCTCGAGCAGATCGGCTCGAAGGTGGCGCACGAGCTCAAGAACCCGCTCACCGGCGTGAAGGCGCTCGTCCAGCTCGGGCTGCGGAACCCGGCCGAGGCGCCGTCGCACGAGCGGCTGGAGGTGGTGGAGCGCGAGGTCACGCGGATGCAGGAGATCCTCCACAACTACCTGTCGTTCACGCGCCCGCTCCAGGCGGTCACGCCGCGGCGGGTGGAGCTCGGTCCGCTCGTCTCGGACGCGCTGGTCGTGCTCTCGGCGCGCGCCGACGAGGCGCGCGTGCGGCTGTACGCGCAGGGCGACGCGACGCTCGAGGCCGACCCGCGCCGGATCAAGGAGGCGCTCCTCAACCTCGTGGCGAACGCGATCGAGGCCACGCCGCCGGGCGGCGAGGTGGTGGTGGAGGTCCGGCCGGCGGGAGACGAGGCAGAGATCGTGATCCGCGACAACGGCCGGGGGATGCCGCCCGAAACGCTGAAGCACATCGGGACGCCGTTCTTCACCACGCGCGAGGACGGCACCGGCCTCGGCGTCGTGCTCGCCCGCTCGGTGATCGCGCAGCACGGAGGGTCGATGCGGTACGAGAGCGAGCCGGGCAAGGGAACCCGCGTCAAGGTCACCCTCCCGCGCGTGTCCACGGGGGCGTGCGATGCCGCGTGTCCTACTCGTCGATGACGAGCCGTCGGTGCGCGTCGCGCTGAGGGAGCTCGTCCAGGGACGCGGGTGGGAGCCGCTCGTCGCCCGCTCCGGCGCCGAGGCGCTCGAGCTCGTCGATCGCGCCGACGCGGTGGTGACCGACTTCTCCATGCCCGAGATGGACGGGATGGACCTCCTGCGCGCCGTCCGCGAGCGCGACGAGAGCCTCCCCGTGATCCTGCTCACGGCGCACGGCTCGGAGCGGCTCGCGGTGCGCGCCATCAAGGCGGGCGCGTACGAGTACGTCACGAAGCCGTTCGACGTGGACGAGATGCTCGTCGCGCTGGAGCGCGCCGTCGAGGCCCGCGGGCTGCGCCAGCGCAACCGCCAGCTCACCGCGGAGCACGCCATCGGGCGGCGCGTCGTCTGCGAGTCGGCGGAGATGCGGCACCTCCTCGACGCGACGTCGCGGGTGGCGGCGAAGGAGATCACCGTCCTCGTGCGTGGCGAGACCGGCACGGGCAAGGAGCTCATCGGATCGCTGCTGCACGCCCAGAGCCGGCGCGCGGACGGCCCTCTGGTCCGCTTCAACTGCAGCGCGATCCCGGCGGAGCTGGCTGAGGCGGAGCTCTTCGGCCACACGCGCGGCGCGTTCACCGGCGCCAACCAGGCCCGCCCCGGGTTCTTCGCCGAGGCGAACGGCGGCACGCTCGTCCTCGACGAGGTGGGCGAGCTCCCCCTCGCGATCCAGGCGAAGCTCCTGCGCGCCCTGCAGGACGGCGAGATCCAGCCGGTCGGCTCCGGGCGGGTCGAGAAGGTGGACGTGCGCATCGTCGCGTGCACGAACCGCGACCTCGCCGCCGAGGTCCGCGCCGGCCACTTCCGCGAGGACCTCTACTATCGGCTTGCCGTCGTCGAGCTCGTGGTCCCCCCGCTGCGCGATCGCCGGGAGGACATCCCGGCGCTCGCGCACGAGTTCGCGCACCGCTACGCGGAGCGCTTCGGGGCCGAGGAGGTCCGCCTCGCCCCCGCGCTCGTGGAGCGCCTGCGGGCCGCCGACTGGCCGGGGAACGTGCGCCAGCTCGAGAACGTGGTCGCGCGCATGGTGGCCCTGAGCGGCGGCGGCGAGCTCGAGCCGAGCGCGTTCACCGCGACCGTCTCGGCGGAGCCCGTCACGCCTCGGGACGGCGGCGTCCCCGCGGGCGACGGCGACGACGGCGATCCCGAGGGCGCCCGGACCCTGCGGGAGCAGCTCGACGCGCTGGAGCGCAACGTGATCGCCCGGACGATGACCGCCGTCCGCGGCAACCAGTCGGAGGCTGCTCGCCGGCTGGGCATCAGCCGCAACACGCTCACCGAGCGCCTCCGCCGCTACGAGATCGCCGCGGACTTCGGCGCCGGCGGCGCGGCCTGACGCCGCACCGCTCGCTCGAGCCGAGCCCGTCGCGAGCGGCGCGACGGCGTCGCCGGGGCGGGTGCTCAGGAAAGGAGCGATCTGCGCATCCGCCGCCGCTCGCGCCGGCGCCGCCGGCGCGAAGCTCGCAGCGCCGACGCGCCGCAGGGCGTGGCCCGCCACCTGCAATGCCGGACGCGGGAGAGGCGGTGACCCATGAACACGTATGCGATCCTGATGTTCCTCCACGTCCTCGCCGGAGTCGGCGTCTACGTCGCGCTCGGCATCGAGACCGTCGCGCTCGGCGGGCTCCGGCGGGCGGAGACTCCGGGTGAGGCCGGCGTCTGGCTCCGGCTGCACGCGCTGCCCGGGCGCCTCCTCCCCGGCGCGATGCTCGTGGCGCTCGCCTCCGGAGCCTGGATGATGGCGACGACCTGGGGCCACCGGCCGTGGATCCTCGCCGCCTTCATCGGCATGGTCGGGATGGGGATCGCGGGCGGCGGCGTGAGCGGGCGCGCGATGCGGCGGCTCCGGGCGGCGCTCGCGACGGAGGACGGCGCGGTGCTCTCGCCCGCGTTCCGGGCGGGCCAGGGGAGCGCCGCGCTGACGGGGTCACTCCGGGTGAGGATCGCGATCGGGCTGGGGATCCTGGCGCTCATGACGCTCAAGCCGGAGGCCGCCGGCTCGGCGCTCGTCCTGACGGCGTCGGTGGTGGCCGGGCTCGCCGCCAGCCTCGTGCACCCCGGGCGCAGCGCGCGCCTCGCGGGCAGCGGCGCGGGATAGCGCCGCCGAGCGCGCCGCTCGCCGGACGCGCCCACCCGAGCGCGCTCCACTGCAGGCGCTCCACCGCGCGAACGCCGCCCGCGACTCACGGGCGGCGTTCGCGCGCGTGCGCTCGGATCCGACGCATCGACCCTGCGCCGCGCCTCGCGCGCCGTGCGGCGGCGCCGGGACCGCGCGAGCGTGCGTGCTCAGGGCTTGAGCGATCTGCGCGCCGAGCCGCGCGGCCTGTGGGGATCGCGAACGGCGCGGAGCGGGAAACCTCGCATTTCCCGCGGGTGTATGGCGTGGCCCGCGAACTGCAACCGCGTCTCGGCGTCGGCAACGCCGACGCCTCAACGCAGGACCGCACCGGCGCTCGCCGGAGAAGGAAGATGAGAGATGCGTGCTGAGAGATCGAGGTTCGCGTTCGTCGCGGCGCTCTTCGTGGTCGCCGCGCCGGGTATCGGGAGCGCCCAGGGCTGGCGCGCCGCGGGGGCCGACGGGCTCCTGACGCCGCTGGGCGAGTACGTGCTCTTCGGAGGCGGGGTGACCGACTTCAAGGAGAGCGCGGTGAAGGATCGCTTCGACGTCGGCGGGACGTGGGACGCCCGGCTCGGGATCGGCAGCCGCTCCTTCGTCGGCGCCGAGCTGGCCTACGTCGGCTCCGCCCTCAACGCCAAGGGATCGGGCTCCGATCTCCTGACGAACGGCGCCGAGGCCGTGCTGCGGCTCCAGTACCCGTATGCCACGGGCGCCTGGCTCGTCGAGCCCTTCGCCTTCGGTGGCATCGGCTGGAGCCACCTCTCGCTCCGGGACGCCGCGCCCGGCGTGAAGGACTCGGACGAGATCGGCGTCGTCCCGTTCGGCGGAGGGGTCACCGTGGGCTACGACCGCTTCCTCCTCGACGCGCGGTTCACCTACCGCACGAGCTTCAACGAGGATCTCCCGCTCGCGACGGGCCAGGCGCCGGCGAGCATGGAGCGGTGGTCGGTCGGCGCGTCGGTCGGGTACGAGTTCTGACGCGAGCGGCGCCGCGGACCGCGCGCGACGCGCGCCCCGCGGACCGAGGAGGGCCTCCGGCCCGATCGCCGGGGCCCTCCTCGTCTTCATGGAACTTCAACTCACGGAAGCGCGCGCGACACGGTGGTGCCGCAGCTTCCGCCGGCGAGCGTCGCGAGAGCGCGACGGCGCGCGGGGAACGCTGCGACGCGGAAGGTCGCGAGGGAGGAGTCGTCATGCAGGCGAAGGTCTTGCTCGCGGCGCTCTGGCTGGGAGTGGCCGGGCGCGCGAGCGCGCTGCAGCCGCTCGAGGAGTTCCTGCGCGGTGCGCGGAGCGCGAGCCCCGACAACGCGGAGGCCCGCGCGGCGCGCAGGCAGCTCGACGCCGACGCCGACGCCGAGCTCGGCCGTGCCCTGCCGCGCCTGTCGCTGCAGGGGCAGTACACCCGCAACCAGTTCGAGACGACCCTGGAGCTCCCGGGGGCGGCGGGCGGGCCCCCGGCGCGCGTCACGATCACGCCGAAGGATCAGCTCGACGGCGCCGCCACGCTGGACGTTCCGCTCGTCGACCTCGCGCGGTTCGCCCGCATCGGCGCGGCCCGCACGGGCGCCCGCGCCTCGGGGACGCAGGCGGCCGCGACGGAGCTCCGCGTCCAGGCCCTCGTGTCACAGGAGTACTTCCAGCTCCTGGCGAACCGCGCGCTCGTCGGCGCGTCGCGCAAGGCGCTCGAGGTGGCGAGGGCGAGCCTCTCCATCGCCGACGAGCGCCACCAGGCCGGCTCCACCGGGCTCCTCGACGTGGATCGGGCGCGGGGCGAGGTCGAGCGCAACGTGCAGCAGCTCGCGAGCGCGGAGCTCCAGGTCGCGCTCTCGGCGCGCGCCCTCCAGTCGCTGACCGGGATCGCGCCGGAGCTCGACGGCGATCGTCCGCTCACCGACGACCTGCACGAGGAGCCGCCGCTCGAGCGCTTCCAGCCGCCGGACGAGAAGCTCCCCGCGCTCGCCGCGGCCATGGAGGGCCGCGAGGCCGCGGAGCAGCAGGCGAGGGCGCAGCGGCTCACGCTCGCCCCCAGCCTGGGCGCGAGCCTGACGGAGCGCGTGACCAGCGCGGAGGGCCTCGCGGGCCGGGACGCCTCCTGGCAGGCCGTGGTCGGCCTGAGCTGGTCGCTCGATCTCACCACCTTCGCCGGCATCCGCGCGCAGGACGCGGCGGCGGACGTCGCGCGAGCGCGCGAGCAGCGGGCGAGGCTCGCGGCGCACGACGACATCCACCGCGCCTGGAGCACCGTGCGGAGCCAGATCGCCCGGAGCCGCTCCGCCCGTGTCCAGTCGGAGGTCAGCGCGCGCGCCTCCGAGCTCGCGCTGGAGCGGTACCGGGCCGGCGCCGCGACCCAGATCGATCTCCTCCAGGCGCAGCGCGACGCCTTCGGCGCCGACGCGGCGCGCATCCAGGCGGACGCCGACCTCGTGAACGCGCGCGCGCAGCTGCGGCTCGCGGCGGGCGAGAGCCTCCTCGAGCCGCCGGGGGGGGGAGCGCCATGATCGGCAGCCCCCGTCGCGGCAGGGGGTGCTCACGGCTTGAGCGATCCGCTCAGCACCCCCCTGCCCGCCACGCCTCGAGCCGCGCCGTTTTGCTGACAGAGCGCATCCGTCGTCTGGCCCAGCGTCTGCAGTTTCCCGTGGTTTCCGAATCCCGTCGGGGGCGTCCATGAAGAGCAAGAAGCAGTGGGTCGTGGTCATCGTCGGTCTGCTGGCGGTCGTCGGCATCCTCGTCGGGGTGAAGGCCGGCCAGATCGTCACCATGGTGCGGGCGGGCGAGTCCTTCGTGCCGCCGCCGGAGGCCGTCACCTCGGCCAAGGTCGAGGCGACGCAGTGGGAGGCGACGCGGGCGGCGATCGGATCGCTCGTGGCGGTCCGCGGCGTGATGCTCTCCGCGGAGCTGCCGGGCGCGGTCCGGGACATCACGTTCGAGTCCGGCTCCTCGGTGAAGCGCGGCGCCGTGCTCGTGAAGCTCGACACCTCCGCGGAGGAGGCGCAGCTCGCCTCGGCGGTGGCGGAGGCGTCGCTCGCGAAGGTCAACCTCGAGCGGGCGAAGCGGCTGCGTCAGGGCGAGGCCAACGCCCAGGCCGATCTCGACACCGCAGAGGCGCGCGCGAAGCAGGCCGACGCGACGGTCGCGAACCTGCGCGCGACGATCGCCAAGAAGACCATCCGCGCCCCGTTCGACGGGCGCGTCGCCATCCGCCAGGTCGAGCTGGGCCAGGTCGTCGCGCCCGGGACCCCCATCGCGTCGCTCCAGTCCGTGAGCCCGATCTACGCGGACTTCTGGCTGCCCCAGCAGGCGCTCGCCGAGCTGAAGGCCGGCGAGCGGGCGCGCCTCGTCGTCGACGCGTTCCGCAACGCTACGTGGGACGGGGAGATCACCACCATCAACCCCGAGGTCGACCCGGCCACGCGCAACGTCCGGGTGCGGGCGACGTTCGAGAACGCGGACGGGCGGCTGCGCCCCGGGATGTTCGCGAACGTGCAGGTGCTCTCCTCGGAGAAGCGCAGCGTGCTCGTCGTCCCCGCGACGGCGGTCATCTTCGCGCCCTACGGCGACTCGGTCTACGCCATCGAGGAGAAGAAGGACGCCGCGGGGAGGACGACCACCGTCGCCCGCCAGAAGTTCGTCCGTACCGGGGAGCGGCGCGGAGACGTCGTCGCCGTCGCGGAGGGGCTGAAGGCTGGCGAGGCCGTCGTGAGCAGCGGCGCGTTCAAGCTGCGCAACGGCGCCTCGGTCGCCGTGAACAACGCCCTCGCGCCCGACGCGCAGCTCTCACCCAAGCCGACCGAAGAGTGAGCCGGAGGCCACCACATGAAGTTCACGGATCTCTTCATCCGCCGCCCCGTCATCGCGATCGTCGTCAGCCTCGTCATCGTCATCGCGGGGGTCCAGGCCATCCGGACGATCAACGCCCGCCAGTACCCGCGCAGCGAGAACGCGCAGATCATCGTCACGACGAACTACGTCGGGGCGAGCGCCTCGCTCGTGCGCGGGTTCATCACCACGCCGCTCGAGCGCGTCATCGCGGCGGCGGACGGCATCGACTACATCGAGTCCGAGAGCAAGCAGAACGTCTCCATCATCCGGGCGCGCCTGCGCCTCAACTACGACGCGACCAAGGCGCTCGCCGAGATCGGCGCGAAGGTGGACCAGGTGCGCGGCGATCTCCCGCCCGAGGCGGAGGTCCCCATCATCACCATCGAGTCCGCCGACAGCGCGCTCGCCTCGGCGTACCTCTCCTTCTCCTCGAAGGCGCTCAAGCAGAACGAGATCACCGACTACCTCGTCCGCGTCGTCCAGCCGCGGCTCTCGGCGATCGAGGGCGTGCAGCGCGCCGACATCCTGGGCGCCCGCACCTTCGCGATGCGCATCTGGCTCAAGCCCGACCGCATGGCGGCCCTGAACGTCAGCCCGGCCCAGATCCGGGAGGCGCTCTCCCGGAACAACTACCAGGCCGCGGTGGGCCAGACGAAGGGCTCGCTCGTCCAGGTCAACCTCACCGCCAACACGGACCTCCGCTCGCCCCGCGAGTTCCAGCAGCTCCCCATCCGCGAGCAGCAGGGCGGCGCCGTCGTCCGGCTCGGTGACGTCGCCGACGTGGTGCTCGGCGCGGAGGACTACGACGCGCTCACCAACTTCAGCGGGCAGACGGCCGTCTTCATCGGCGTCTGGGCCCTGCCGAACGCGAACTCGCTCGACGTGATCAAGCGGGTCCGCGTGGAGCTCGACTCGCTGCAGAAGGAGATCCCGGACCAGATCCAGGCCCGCGTCGCCTTCGACGCCACCACCTACGTCCGGGACGCCATCAGCGAGGTGGAGCGGACGCTCGCCGAGACCCTGCTCATCGTCGTCATCGTCATCTTCCTGTTCCTCGGCTCGCTGCGCTCGGTCCTCGTGCCCGTCGTCGCGATCCCCGTGTCGCTCATCGGGGCGGTGTTCCTGATGCAGGTCTTCGGGTTCACCCTGAACCTCCTCACGCTGCTCGCCATCGTCCTCTCGGTGGGGCTCGTGGTGGACGACGCCATCGTGGTCGTCGAGAACGTCGAGCGACACCTGCGCGACGGGATGAGTCCCGTCGACGCGGCGCTCCGCGGCGCGCGGGAGCTCGTCGGGCCCATCATCGCGATGACCATCACCCTCGCCGCGGTGTACACGCCGATCGCCTTCCAGGGCGGGCTCACGGGCGCCCTGTTCCGGGAGTTCGCGCTCACGCTCGCGGGCGCGGTGGCCATCTCGGGCGTCGTGGCGCTGACGCTCTCGCCGGTGATGTCCGCGTACCTGCTCCGCGGCGGCGGTGAGGAGCGCGGGCTCGCGGGGCGCATCAACCGGGGCTTCGATCGCCTGAAGGCGATCTACGCCCGTCACCTCGCGCTGGCGCTGCGGTCGCGCGGCTCCATCTACACCGCGTGGATCGTGGTGAGCCTGCTCGCGCTCGCGATGTTCACGCAGGCGCCCAAGGAGCTCGCCCCGACGGAGGACCAGGGCTACATCTTCGGCGTCGTCAACACGCCCGCGAACTCGACGCTCGACCAGCTCGTGCCCTCGGTGCACAAGGTGAACGAGAGCGTGATGGCGTTCCCGGAGTCGCAGTTCACGTTCCAGGTCACGTTCCCGAACAACGGGTTCTGGGGCGCGGTCTTCAAGCCGTGGGAGGAGCGGGGGCGGTCGGCCTTCGAGCTCCTCCCGCAGATCCAGGCGAAGGTCGCCGCGATCCCCGGCATCCAGGCGTTCCCGATCCTGCCGCCCGCGCTCCCCGGCGGCGGCCAGTTCCCGGTCGAGTTCATCATCGCCTCGACCGCGGAGAGCTCCGAGATCCTGGACTTCGCGAAGAAGCTCCAGGAGAAGGCGACGGCGAGCGGGATGTTCGCGTTCCCGCCGCTCATCGACGTGAAGATCGACCAGCCCTCGACCGAGATCGAGCTCGATCGGAACAAGGTGGCGGAGCTGGGGCTCGATCTCCAGACGGTCGGGCGCGATCTCGCCTCCGCGGTCGGCGGGAACTACGTGAACCGCTTCAGCATCGACGGCCGCAGCTACAAGGTGATACCCCAGATCCTGCGCTCCGAGCGGCTGAACCCGGAGCAGCTGAAGGACGTGTACGTCACCGGGCCGGGCGGGCAGCTCGTCTCGCTCGCCTCCATCGCCACCCTGCGGGACTCGGTCACGCCGCGGTCGCTCAACCGCTTCCAGCAGCTCAACGCCGTGAAGATCAGCGGCGTCGCGATCCGCCCCCTCGACCAGGCGCTCGCGTACCTCGAGGGGGAGGCCGCGAAGATCCTCCCGGCGAACTACAAGCTCGACTACACGGGCGAGTCTCGCCAGCTGCGGACGGAGGGCAACAAGTTCCTGCCCGCGTTCCTCCTCGCGGTGGTGCTGATCTTCCTCGTGCTCGCCGCGCAGTTCAACAGCTTCCGGGACCCGTTCGTCATCCTGGCGGGCTCCGTGCCGCTCGGCATGTTCGGCGCGCTCGTCATGATGTTCCTCAAGATGCCGAACCCGACCCTCCGGTTCTTCACCGACGGGTGGACGACGACGCTCAACGTCTACTCGCAGGTCGGCCTCGTGACGCTCGTCGGGCTCGTCGCGAAGAACGGCATCCTCATCGTGGAGTTCGCGAACAAGCTGCAGGAGCAGGGGCTCTCGAAGCTGGAGGCCGTCCAGAGCGCCGCCGTCACGCGGCTGCGGCCCATCCTCATGACGAGCGTGGCGACGGTCTTCGGCCACTTCCCCCTCACGCTCGTGAGCGGGCCGGGCGCCGAGGCGCGCAACAGCATCGGCCTGGTGCTCGTCGCGGGGATGACCATCGGCACGGCGTTCACGCTCTTCTTCGTGCCCGCCATCTACCTCCTCATCGCCCGGGACCACCGCGCCGAGGGGCGGGCCACCGCCCCGAGCGTGCTCGAGCCGGAGCCGGTGCCCGCGACGACGGGGGGCGGTCCGCTCCGCGCCGCGTACCAGGCGGCGGAGGGCGGTCCGGAGAGACCGGAGCCCGGGTTCTAGACGGGGCCGCGCATCGGTGCCCGCCCCGCGCGCAAGACCGCGCGGTGCGGGCCACCGGTGCGCGGCGAATGATCCGTCCCGCCGCAGGAGAGCGGTCAGAGGCGAAAGGAAGCACACCATGGCCAGGACGGAGCGTTCGACCCGGAAGCCCTCCCCCCGCGAGAGCTGGGACCTCGCGGAGAACGCGACCCTGAGGCTGCCGCGCCGCCGCGTCGCGTCGGTCGTGCGCGCCGAGCGCGGGACGGTGCTCGTCACGCGCAACGGCGATCGCGAGGATCACGTGCTCGAGGCCGGCGACGAGCTGGTCCTGCCGCGCGGCGGGCTCGCGGTCGCGTGGGCGTTCACCGACGCGACCCTCTCCGTGCGCGACGGGCTCCGGATCCTCGCGCGCGGGGGCGCCGAGCCGGCCTCCGAGGCGGAGGCCCCGGGCGCGAGCGTGGACGCGCTCGGCGTCGAGGTGGCGCACGAGCTCAAGAACCCGCTCGCCGGCGTGAAGGCGCTCGTGCAGCTCGGGCTGCGCAACCCGGCCGAGGCCCCCGCGCACGAGCGCCTCGTGCTCATCGAGCGCGAGGTCGCGCGGATGCAGGAGATCCTGCGGCGCTACCTCTCGTCGACGCGGCTCCGCGAGGGCGGGAGGGCGCCGCGGCTCGCGCTCGCGCCGCTCGTCGCCGACGCGCTGCTCGCGCTCTCGGCGATCGCGGGCGAGGCGCGGGTCCGGCTGGTCGCGCGCGGGGACGCCACGGTCGAGGGCGATCCGCGCCGGCTCAGGGAGGCGCTCCTCAACCTCGTCGCGAACGCGATCGAGGCGACCCCGCCGGGCGGAGCGGTGACGGTCGAGGTGCGCGAGAGCGGCGACGGGGCGCAGCTCCTGGTGAGCGACACGGGCCGCGGGATGTCCTCCGAGACCCTGGCGCGCCTCGGCACGCCGTTCTTCACCACCCGCGAGGACGGCACCGGGCTCGGCGTGGTGCTGGCGCGCGCGGTCATCGCGGATCACGGCGGGTCGCTGCAGTACGAGAGCGTGCCGGGGAAGGGGACCACGGTCAGGGCCATCCTGCCCGGTCGGGTCGCCTCGGGCGCGAGCGCGGCGGAGCTCTCGCGGTCCGCGTGAGCGCGGGCAAGGCGGATCGCGCGTGCTAGGCTCGTCGGAGCTCTCCGAGGGTTCCGATGGCCCACCCGTCCCTGTCCCGCCTCCTCGCGAAGGACGCGTTCCCCAAGGTCTCGTCCAAGGACGCCTACGAGCGCCAGGTGGAGGAGCTGCAGCGCCGCATGCTCCTCGTCCAGCAGGGCATGTTCCACACCGGCCGGCGCGCCATCATCGCGGTCGAGGGCTTCGACGCGGCCGGGAAGGGCGGCGCGATCCGGCGGCTCACCGAGGCGGTCGATCCGCGCGGCGTCCGCGTCGTGCCCATCGGTCCGCCGGCTGCGGACGAGCAGGGCAGGCACTGGCTGTACCGCTTCTGGCGCGACCTGCCGCTCCCGGGGACGCTCACCGTGTTCGACCGCACCTGGTACGGCCGGGTGCTGGTCGAGCGCGTGGACGGGCTCGCGAAGAAGTCCGAGTGGAAGCGCGCCTACCGCGAGATCAACGAGTTCGAGCGCACGCTCGTCGACGACGGGATCGACGTGGTCAAGATCTTCCTCGGCATCAGCAAGGCCGAGCAGCTCCGCCGGTTCGAGGAGCGGCTGAAGGATCCCTACAAGCAGTGGAAGCTCGCGGACGCCGACGTGCGCGCCCGCAAGCGCTGGGATTCGTACGTGGACGCGGTGGACGACATGTTCGAGCGCACGGACACGGCCAGGGCGCGTTGGCACCTCGTCCCGGCGGACCGCAAGTGGTACGCGCGCGAGCGGGTGCTGCGCATCGTCACCGAGCGGCTCGCCCGGCACGCGGAGTGGATGGAGGCGCGCGTCCACGAGAAGGCCCAGGCGCGCCGCCTCGAGAAGGAGCTGAAGAAGCTCAAGGCCTGAGCGGATCGCTCGGCGTCTCGGCGCAGCGCCCACGGCTCGAAGGGGAGGGGCGAGCGCGAAGCCCGCGCCCACGGCGGGTCCGGCCCCGAGGCGCGACGTGCGCTCCCTGGCGCGAGGGCTGCAACGGTGATCCCCATGCGGAAACGGATCACCGAGCGCCGGCTCCTCCTCCTGATCGGCGCGGTTCAGTTCGTCAACGTCCTCGACTTCATGATGGTGATGCCGCTCGGCCCCGACTTCGCGCGGGCCCTCGGCATCCCGAACGCGCGGCTCGGCCTGGTCGGCGCGAGCTACACGGCCGCGGCCGCGCTCAGCGGGGTGCTGGGCGCCCTGATCCTCGATCGCTTCGACCGGCGCAAGGCGCTCGGCGTCGTGCTCGGCGGGCTCGTGGTGGGCACGGCGGCCGGCGCGTTCGCCACGAGCCTCTCGTCGATGCTGGGGGCGAGGATCCTCGCGGGCGCCTTCGGCGGGCCGGCGACGTCGCTGTCGCTGGCGATCATCTCGGACGTGGTGCCGGCCGAGCGTCGCGGACGCGCCATGGGGGCGGTCATGGGGGCCTTCGCGCTGGCCTCCGTGCTGGGCGTCCCGGCGGGCCTCGAGCTCGCGCGGCTGGGCGGATGGAGGATGCCGTTCTTCGCCGTGGCGGCGCTCGGGGCGGTGCTCGCCGCGACTGCGGTCACCCTCCTGCCACCTCTCCGGCGGCACCTCGGCCTGCGCCCGGAGCCCGGCTCGAGCACGGGCGCGCTCCTGCGCCGTCCCGCGGTCGCGCTCGCGCTCGGCGCGACGGCCGCGGTCATGACGGCGCAGTTCGCGCTCGTCCCGAACATCGCGGCCTACTGGCAGTACAACCTCGGCTACCCGCGGGAGCACCTGGGCCTGCTCTTCGTCGCGGGGGGCGCGGTGAGCTTCGCGGTGATGCGGCTCTCCGGCCGCCTCGCCGACCGCTTCGGCGCGGCGGTCACCGCGGCAGGAGGGACAGCCGTCTTCGTCGCGGTGGTGCTCGCCGCCTTCGTCTTCCCGTCCCGGGCGCCGCCGGCGCTCGCCCTGTTCGTGGCCTTCATGGCCGCGAGCAGCTTCCGGATGGTGCCGATGCAGGCCCTCGCGAGCCAGGTGCCCGCGCCCCAGGAGCGCGCCCGCTTCATGTCGGCGCAGTCGGTCGTCCAGCACCTGGGGTCGGCCACGGGCGCGCTCCTCGCGGCGGGCGTGCTCGAGCAGCTGCCCGGCGGCAGGCTCGCGGGGATGGATCGCGCGGCGTGGTTCGCCGTGGCGCTGGCCGCCGCGGCCCCAGCACTCCTGTGGCGCCTCGAGCGGCGGGTCCGTCCCCGCGAGCGAAGGACCCCGGTGCCCGCGACGCTCGCCCCTCACGCGCCCGCGGCTGCGCCCTCGTCCCAGGCTTCCCGGTGACGCCCCGCAGCGGCGGCTCCGCTCGCCCGCGGGAGACGGACCGTGAACCGCGTCCCGCGCTCGGGCGTGGACTCCACCTGGACCGCGCCGCCGTGCGCGGTCACGATCTGGCTCACGATGTAGAGCCCGAGGCCCAGCCCCCGCGTCTGGGAGGCGCGCCGGGGCGAGCCGCGGCAGAAGGGCTCGAACAGCACGGCCATGAGCTCCGGCGGGATGACCGGTCCCTGGTTCAGCACCTCGAGGACCACCTCCTCGTCGCCGCCGCCGACCGAGAGGCGCACCGAGCCGTGCCTCGCGCCATGCTCGAGCGCGTTCGCCACGAGGTTCGACACGACCTGCGCCATCCGCCCCGGATCCCAGGTGCCGCGCCCGTCTCCTTCCAGCGCGAGCTCGATCGCCCGCTCCGGCTGGGCGGCCCGGAGCTCGCCCACGACCGCGCGACACAGCGCGTGCAGGTCCGTCGGCTCGGGGGCGATCGGCAGCCCGTCCTTGAAGCGGCTGTGGGTGAAGTCGAGCAACGTCCCGATGAGCTCGAGCATCCGCGCGCCCGCGCGATCGATCTCGCCGATGCTCTCGCGCACGTTCTCGGCGAGGTCCTCGCGGCGGAGGAGGAGCGAGGCGAGCGCCCGCACCGCGCCGAGCGGGCTCCGCAGGTCGTGGCCGAGGATGCCGATCATCTGCTCGCGGAAGACGAGCGCCCGCGCCAATTGCTCCTGCGCGCGCTGCTGCTCGGTGATGTCCTTCGCCGCGCCGGTGATGCCGACGATCGCGCCGGAGCCGTCGCGCAGCGGCTCCTCCGACACCAGCATGTGATGGACCTGCCCTCGACGGTCCGAGACCTGCAGCTCCTCCTGGATCCGCGCTCCGGTCCTGAGCACGAGGTGGTCGAGGGCGTCCATCCGCGCCGCCTCGTCCGGCGCGATCAGCTCGGCGTTGGTGCGCCCCAGCATCTCCGCGGCGGGGTAGCCGAAGGGCGGGTTGTACAGCCAGCGGTAGCGCAGCCCGAGGTCCCGCTCGAAGAGGGTGATGTCGGAGTGGGCGAGCGCGACGCGGATCCGCTCCTCGGTCTGCCTGAGCCGCTGGTGCACCCGCGCGTTCTCGACGACCTGCGCGGCGCGCCGCACCAGCTCCTCGGCGAGCGCGACGTCCTCCTGTCCGTACCGCCGCCCCGACTCGGAGGTCGTGAGGAAGGTCATGGTCGCGAGCGAGCTCGAGAGCGTGACCGGCACCACGAGCACCGAGCGAACCCCGAGCTGCAGGGCGAGCGCGAGGTACTCGCCCTCGGTCTCCGCGCGGAGCGTGTCGTCGCCGTAGTCCGGGACGAGCACGGGGCGTCCCGACTGCAGCGCCCGCGAGGCCGGGAGCCTCCGCCGGGCGGAGTGATCGAGCGGGAAGCCGCGCAGCGCGGCGGCGAGCGGCGCGCGGCTGGGATCGCGGTGAGCGACCTCCATCCGGCGGACCTCGCCGTCCTCGACGAAGTCGACGATGCACCAGTCGGCGAGCTCCGGGATCGACAGCCGCGCGACCGCGGAGAGCACCTCCTCGTAGTCGAGGGTCGCGGCGAGCGCGCCCACCTTCGAGAGGAGGGACAGCCGTGCGACGAACTTGCAGCTCTGGTCGCCAACCTCCAACGCTCTGCTCCCCGATCGGTGGTGCGCCGGCACCACGGCGCGGCGCTGAGATAGCGGCGCGCGCGCCTCGTCTCCAGTCGACTCGAGAAGAAGGCCCGGGCGGGCGCGCCCGCGAGCCCCAGAAGTCTCGCGGGGCGCCGGCTCCTCAGGGGATCGGCAGGGCGAAACTGGATTTCGTCGTGGAGAGGATCACGTCGCTCGCGTAGCTCTTGATGTTGTGCTCGGCGGCGACGACCGTGCGGGCGAAGCGCTGGTAGTCCTCGATCGAGGTGGCGCAGACGAGCAGGACGAAGTCCACGTCACCCGTGACCGTCCAGCACTGCAGCACCTCCGGCAAGTCCCGGACCTTCTTCTCGAAAGCGGCGAGCAGGTCCTCGCGGGGACGCTCGAGCGCGATGCGCATCAGGACGAAGACGCTGTACCCGAGCGCGGCGGGATCGACCAGGGAGACGTCCCCTTTGATGACGCCCTGCTCGCGGAGCCGCCGGCAGCGCGCGAGGCAGGCGGGCGGCGACAGTCCGATCTTCCCCGCCAGCTCCTGATTGGAAATTCGGTTGTTCACCTGGAGAAACTTCAGGATCTTCAGGTCGATCTCGTCGAGATTCCAGGGGGTTCGGGCCATCGCTTTCCATTCTAGCCGGGCCGAGGCGTCTATGCCTAACCAGCTTCCGTGGACGCGTTGTCGCAGGCTCATTCCGGAAGGTTTCGACCCCTCACAACCGAATGGCATTCCCTTCATGACCGGTCGCATCATCGCCTCGGCTCTTGCGGAGGAGACGAGCGATGAAGGCTGCACGGGCGACGGCGATGGCGCGACTGAACCCGCGGCTCTGGGACTGGACGTGGGGGCGAGCGTGGGAGCAGCAGGACTCCGCGCGCAGCACCCGCGCGCCGCTCGAGCTGAGGCTCGAGCTCACCGACGCGAGGAGCGTGCGCGTCGGATCGGCCCCCGTGGCGATCACCTGCCTCGAGGGTGAGCTGCTCGTCACCTGCGAGGGCGATCTCGAGGACCACGTCGTCGTTCGCGGCGAGACGTACGTCACGCGCCGGCGCGGGCACCATGTCGTCTCGGCGCTTCGCCCGAGCCGCGCGCGCGTCGCCCGGCGGTAGCGCCCGCCGGCCCCTGCACGGCCGGCCGGGAGTACGCCGGTCCACGAACGCCTCGTCTCTCTCGGGACGGGTCCGGAATCTCCGTCGCGAGGCGCGGCTCGAAGCAGGCATGAAGAGCGGGATGACGACGTCGAGCACCGATCACGCTGCTCCGCGCGCGGAGCAGCTCGGCGAGGCGGAGCGGCTCCTCGTCGTGGACGTGCCCGACCGCTGGAGCGCGCGTTGACCCGCCCTCCGAGCGACTTCGACGCCCGGGCGAGGACCTGGGACGAGGACGCCTCCAAGGTGGAGCGGGCGCAGCGCGTCGCCGCGGCGATCGCGTCCGTCGTCCCGTCGCTCTCGGGCAAGGCGGTGCTCGAGTACGGCGCGGGGACGGGGCTCCTCGGCCTCGCGCTCCAGCCGCTCGTCCGCGAGGTGACGCTCGCCGACAGCTCCCGCGAGATGCTGGCGGTCGCAGGCGAGAAGATCGCCTCGGGCGGCGTCCGCAACGCGAGGACGCTGTACCTCGACCTCGCGGCGGGCCCGCCGCCCGACCTGCGCTTCGACCTCGTCTGCTCGCTCATGACCCTCCACCACATCCCCGACACGGACGGGGTGCTGGGCGCCTTTCACCGCTTGCTGGAGCGGGACGGGGTCCTCTGCATCGCCGACCTCGACGCGGAGGACGGCTCGTTTCACGGCCCGGGCTTCTCGGGTCACAAGGGGTTCGAGCGCGCGGACCTCGGGGCGCGGATGGAGCGCAGCGGCTTCCGGAACGTGCGGTTCTCGACCGTGCACGAGGTGGTCAGGGAGACCGCCGACGGCGCGCGCGCCTTCCCGGTCTTCCTCGCGATCGCAGAGCGGGCGTGACCCACCGCGGCGGTACGCTCCGCCGCCGCTCGCTATGATGAGCCGGTGCGCGTCCTCGTGGTCGAAGACGATTCGATGCTGGGCGAGGGAGTGCGGCGCGGGCTCCGGCAGCTCGGGCACGCCGTGGACTGGGTCCGGGACGGGGGCGAGGCGGACCTCGCGCTGGCAGGGGAGCCGTACGACGTCGTCCTCCTCGACCTGGGCCTGCCGGGCAAGGGAGGCCTGGAGGTGCTCCGCGAGCTGCGCCGCCGCGGCCGCAGCGTGCCGGTGCTCATCATCACCGCCCAGGACGCGATCTCGCAGCGCGTCGCGGGGCTCGACGCGGGGGCGGACGACTACCTCGTGAAGCCCTTCGACCTCGACGAGCTGGCCGCCCGCATCCGGGCGGTCCAGCGCCGCGCCAGCGGACGCGCGGATCCCCTCGTCGAGCACGGACCCCTCACGCTCGACCCGGCCACCCACGAGGTCTTCCTCTCCGGCACCCCGGTCACCCTGTCCGCCCGGGAGTTCGCCCTGCTCCACGCGCTGCTCGAGCACCCCGGCCGGCCCATCTCCCGGGCGCGGCTCGAGGAGCGGCTCTACGGGTGGTCGGAGCAGGTCGCGAGCAACGCAGTCGAGGTCCACGTGCACGCGCTCCGCCGCAAGCTGGGCGCCGAGTGGATCAAGACGCTCCGCGGGGTGGGCTACATGGTCCCGAGGCGCATGTGAGATCGCTCCGCCGGAGATTGCTCGTGGCGCTCCTCGCGTCGGCCGCGGCGGTCACGCTCGCCGCCGCCCTGGTGGTCTACCGGATGGCGCGCGAGGAGATCGACGCCGTCTCCGACTACCACCTCCGCCAGATCGCGCTCACGCTGCGTGACCGCGCGCCGCGGGGCGGCGCGGTGGTGGGTGGCGAGGACGCCGAGCTCGACTTCGTCATCCAGATCTGGGACCGCGAGGGGAGGCGGCTGTACCGCTCCAGGCTCGTCGCAGGCCTGCCCGAGAGCGCCGAGCTGGGGTTCGCGACGGTGCGCGCCCGGAGCGGCGACTGGCGCGTCTACTCCGTCGAGCTCGGGGACCTCGTCATCCAGGTCGCCCAGCCCGTGCGCGTGCGGCAGGCGCTCGCGGTCGCCGCGGCGACGCGGACCCTCGCCCCGGTCCTCCTCATGCTGCCCCTGCTCGCCCTGCTGATCTGGAACATCGTCGCCCGGGCGCTGGCGCCGCTGAACCGGCTGGCGGGGGAGGTCGCCTCGCGGACTCCCGCGGCGCTCGAGCCCATCGGCGAGGCCGGCGCTCCGGAGGAGGCCATCCCGCTCGTGCGCGCGCTCAACGATCTCCTCGCGCGCCTGGGCGCGGCGCTGTCCGCCCAGCGCGCCTTCGTCGCCGACGCCGCGCACGAGCTGCGCACGCCGCTCGCCGCCCTGGACCTGCAGGTGCAGCTCGTGGAGCGCGCCCCCGACACGGCGGGGCACGCCGCGGCGCTCGCCGATCTGCGCGCGGGGCTCGGCCGGATGACCCACGTCGTGCAGCAGCTCCTGACGCTGGCGCGCGCGGGGCCCGACGCCGGCGCGGCCCTGGCGGGAGAGCCGGTGAGCCTGTCCGAGCTCGTGGCGCAGGCCGTCGCGGACCACGCGCTCCTGGCGGAGGCGAGGCGGATCGACCTCGGCGCGGGGCAGGCCGCCGAGGACGCCGTCGTGGCGGGAGATCCGGCGACGCTGCGGACGCTGCTCGCGAACCTCGTGGACAACGCGATCCGGCACTCGCCCCCCGGCGCGCGCGTGGACGTCGACGCCGGGATCGAGGCCGATCGTCCCTACCTCGAGGTGTCGGACCACGGGACCGGCATCCCCGAGGCGGAGCGCGAGCGGGTCTTCGACCGGTTCTACCGCCGCGCCGGCTCCGACACGGGCAGCGGCCTCGGGCTCGCGATCGTGAAGGCCATCGCGGAGCGACACGCAGCGCGCGTCGTGCTTCGCGACACGCCCGGAGGTGGACTCACCGCCCGCGTCGACTTCCCGGCCCGCTTCGCGGCGCAGGCGCCATCCGACGCCGGGGCCACGCCGCCGGCGCGGGTACCCGGCGAGGACGGCCGGCCTTAAGCACCCCTTAAGCCTCGCCCCTTACCGTTCGTTCCGAGCCCTCGACAGAAGGGCACGAATGGAAGGAGCAGACATGCCACGCAGATTCATCCAGGGCTCCGCCGTGACCGCCGCGCTCGTCGCGGCGCTCGCCGGCGGCTACCTCTACCGGGGCCGCGCGATGGCCTCGGCCCCCACGGCCGGCGTGGAGCAGCCCGCACCGGCAGTCCCCGTCGCCGCGCCCACCGCAGCCGCGGCGCTGCCGGACTTCAGCGGCATCGTGCAGCGGTACGGGCCGGCGGTCGTGAACGTCAGCACGACCGGCATGGTGAAGACGGCCCAGGCCGGCTCGCCGTTCGGGCAGCTGGATCCGAACGATCCCCTCTACCCGTTCTTCAGGCGCTTCCGGGTGCCGGAAGGCAACGACCACCAGCTCACGCGCGGCCTCGGCTCCGGGTTCATCGTCAGGGACGACGGCGTCATCCTCACCAACGCCCACGTCGTCGCCGGGGCCAGCGAGGTGAAGGTGAAGCTCACCGACAAGCGCGAGTTTCCGGCCAAGGTCATCGGCGTCGACAAGAGCACGGACGTCGCGGTGCTGAAGATCGAGGCGAAGGATCTGCCCGTCGTGAAGACCGGCGATCCCGCGCCGACCCGGGTCGGCCAGTGGGTCCTCGCCATCGGCTCGCCCTTCGGGTTCGAGAACAGCGCGACCGCCGGCATCGTGTCGGGGCGGTCCCGTTCGCTCCCGGGCGAGGGGTACGTGCAGTTCCTCCAGACCGACGTGGCGGTGAATCCCGGCAACTCCGGCGGTCCGCTGTTCGACACCGCGGGCGAGGTCATCGGGATCAACTCCCAGATCTACTCACAGTCGGGCGGCTACATGGGCCTGTCCTTCGCGATCCCGATCGACGTCGCGATGAAGGTCGAGCAGCAGCTCCTCGCCCACGGCAAGGTCGTCCGCGGCCGGCTCGGCGTGACGGTCCAGGACGTGAACCAGTCGCTGGGCGAGTCCTTCGGGCTGCCGAAGACCGGCGGTGCCCTGGTGAGCGCCGTGGAGAAGGGGAGCCCGGCGGCGAAGGCGGGCCTCCTGCCCGGCGACGTCATCCTCGCGCTCGACGGGAAGGAGGTCTCCAGCTCGTCCGACCTGCCTCCGCGCGTCGCCGATCTCCGCCCCGGGACGAGCGCGAAGCTGGAGGTCTGGCGTGACCGCCGCAAGCGCGAGCTCGAGATCCAGGTGGGCGAGGCGAAGGACGCCACCGCGGCCGCCGCGCCCGAGCGCGACGACCACGGGCGGCTCGGGCTCACGGTCCGCCCGCTGACGCCCGAGGAGCAGCAGCAGGTCGGGGTGGCGGGCGGGGCGCTCGTGGAGGACGTCCAGGGCCCCGCCGCCAGCGCCGGCATCCAGCCCGGCGACGTGGTGCTGGCGCTGAACGGCACCCCGGTGACGAGCGTGGAGCAGCTCCGGGGGCTCGCCGCGAAGGCCGACAAGCACGTGGCGCTGCTCGTCGAGCGGGGGGAGGCGCGCATCTTCGTCCCGATCGACCTGGGTTGAGCCGGTACGCGTCCCGCGCACCGCACGCCGAAGCGGCGCGAGAGGTGCGCGGGACGCGCGAGTGCCGATGACGCGAAGGCCGCGAGCAGGAGGCAGTCCCCGCATGAACGCACTCCGAGAGCACTCGACGGGATCGGGATCCTCGCAGCTCGTGATCGTGCTCCACCCTGGCGGGCGGACCCGCCCGATCCTGAGCTGGCTCAGGCAGCTCGTGCCGGCCGCGCTGCTCGTCGTCGCGGCGGCCAACCTGCCCCCGCCCGCGTCGCCCGACGTCATCGTCCTCGACGAGGACGAGATCGCCTCCGGGCCCCTCTCCCTGGCGGACGCGCTGATGCGCCATCAGCGCCACGCCCACGCAACCGATCCCCGCGGAGGAGCGGGGAGCGGGGCGGGCGAGAGGGCGTGACGGGCGTGACGGGCTACGCCGCCGGCGGCGCCGACTTCCACCGCTGGTGCATCCACACCCACTCGGCGGGATGCCGGCGGATCGCCTGCTCCTGCAGCGCGACGCACGCGGCCGTGAGCCGGATCACCTCCGCCTCGCGGTCCAGCGGCTCGCGGTCGTACGGGACCTCGGTCACCTCGAGGCGGTGACCGTCGCCGGGGCGCGGTCCCCGCCGGTGGCAGGTCACGACCAGGACGGCAGCGCCGAAGCGCAGCGCGAAGTCGGCGGCGGCGCGCGGGGTCGCGGCGGGGCGCCCGAAGAAGGGCACGTGGACGCTCTGCACGCCGCGGATGTCCTGATCGATGAGGATGCCGAGCGTGCCGGACTGCTTGAGCAGCCTCAGCATGGCGCGCCCCGTCGCCGGGTCGTCCCGCCAGAACGTCTCCACGTGGTTCTCGGCCCGGGCGCGCGCGACCGTCGCGTCGATGCTCGCGTGCCAGCTCCGCTTGGCGATGACCGCGTTCGGCTGCACGTAGCGGGACAGCCGGCAGGTGAGCTCCCAGTTCCCGATGTGCCCGAGCACGAGGATCACCCCCGTGCCCCGCGCCTGCGCACGCTTCAGGGCCGACACCGCCTCGGCGGTGGCCTCGACGTACTCGTCCATGCGCGGCGCCCAGCTCCGCAGCGTGATCACCTCGCCGCCGAGCCAGCCCAGGTGCACGAGGCTGGCGCGCGCGATCGCGTCGCGCTCGGCGACGTCCAGCGCCGGGAAGGCCGCGGCGAGGCTCGCCCGCATCTCGCGGCGCATCCGCGAGGAGAGGTGCCAGGCGAGCCGGCCGAGCGCGCCGCCGAGCGCGAGGCCGAAGCCGAGCGGCAGCACCGCCAGGGTCCGGACGAACGCGAGGATCACCGTCGCGGGGGGGGGGGGGGGGGGGCGGGGGGGCGGGCGGGGGCGGCCACCCCGCGCGCCGGAGCGCGCGCGCGGGGGGCGGG
>NZ_JALCZC010000016.1:0-38263 GCF_022690805.1 Anaeromyxobacter sp. SG66 | reverse complement strand
GCGGCGCGCCACCCCCGCCGGGCGCGGGCGCACGGCGCGTACCCCCGACGCGCGCGCGCCCCGCCGCGCCCGCTTCCAGCCCGTGACCGCCACGCGGCCTAGCCCTTCGCCTCGTCGGCGGAGGCGGTCGCGAGCTCGTTCGCGGGGCCTACCGTGCGTGAAGCAGGTGCGAGGGCCACGCCGCTGCTGGGCAGCCTCGAGATCCGCTCGCGCGCGAGCCGCCAGGCGTGCTGGACGATCCAGGAGAGCGACCGGTCCTGCCGGATCGCCTCCTCCTGCATCTGCTGGAGCATCTCCTCGGGAAAGTACAGCGACTGCTTCCGCGCGTCGGACATCGCCCCTTGTACGCCGCGAGAGCGGGCAGGGGAAGGGTCGCGGAACGATCGCGCGCTCACGCCCGCGCGCGGAGGTAGGGCAGCCCGTCCATGTACTGGACCTCGAAGTAGCCGCGGCGGGCTCCCCACTGCGCCCACGGCAGCGCCTCGCCGCGGACCCACACCACCGCGCCGCCGGGGACGCTCAGGTGGCGCCGCTGAGTGCGGCACCACGCCGATCGCGACCAGGGCCCGCCCGTCCGGAGGGCATCGACGAGCTGTCTCTGCATCGCCGCGAGAAACGCCGTCACCGTCATGGTCTCGACTCCCTTCGTCGCGGGTCCGTTCGGCCGCTCACGTCACGAGCTCCGGCTGCTGGGGGCGCGGGCGCGGCCGCTTCGCCGTGCTCACGTGCATGAACGCCTCGACGTCGACGTGGTCGCGCGCGCCGAGCGGCCGGAGCTTCTCGAGGAGCTGGTCGGCCGAGCCGAGGAGGGCGGAGTAGGTGGACCAGTTGGGCTCGGCGTCGTAGGCGAGCTCGAGCCCGAGCCGCTGCGCCACGTCGCAGGCGAAGCGGGGGCGGAGCAGCATGTGGAGCTCCGGCCTCGCGACGAACGGCAGGAGCGTCACGATCGGCCAGAGGGACTCCCGCGCCGCGCTCGGGAAGAGCGTCGCGACCGCGGCGGCGAGCGCCTCGAACCGGGGCTGCTCGGGCGTGGCCGTCGCCAGGAGCTCGAACAGCGCCGCGAAGAACGCCTTCGCCGCGGCCGGATCCTTCAGGCCGTCCTCGAGCGAGGTCCGCTCCGCGTCCCGGTGCAGCGTGCGCACGTGCCGCTCGATCCGGAGCGTCCGCTCGACGAGGCCGCCGACGTCGCCCGCCTCGAGGAGCCGCTCACCCTCGCCGTTCCCGAGCGTCTCGACGAACATCTCGTGGGCACGGCGCCACTTGCTCGCACGCTGCTCGCCCCGCTCCTTGCCTTCCCCGACGTACTTCGGGTCCGTGAACCCCTGCGGGAAGGACTCGACGAAGCGCGCCACGGCGTCGGCGTGCGAGAGCCACGCGCCGGCGCGGCCGTAGCGGCCGGTCTTCGCGTCGAGCGCGAAGCCGGTCAGCGCGGAGAGCCAGGCGTTCGGGCTCGTGGCGGGGGAGAGGAGCGGCAGTGCCATCGGCAGCCGCAGCTTCGTCGCGAAGCGCGCGTCGCTCGTGGCGAAGAAGACGTGCACGGCCTTCTGGTCGAGCGCGACGATCTTGCCGATCCCCAGCGAGGTGTGCTGCACCAGCATTCCGTTCTCGAGGCTGCTCATGTTCGGCTCTTTCCGGTCGGTCCACGCGCTCGCGCACGCCTCTCGACACGCGCACGAGGGGCGCGCAGGGGGCACGTCGGGGGACGAAAGGGTGGCGCGGGTGAGATCCCGCCGTGTCGCTCACGGCGGCGTGGAGGGCCGGCCGCGTTCGCCGGGTGGATGTCGTATATCACCGCGCGCCCCCGGGCGCTCGTCACGCTGCCGCGGCATTCTGGGCCCCGGGCTCGACTTCTTCGCGCGATTCGACTACCAACGTCCCTTCTCTCCCGCTCCGGGAGGGAAGAAGGTTCGCGCGGCACTCACTGCCGCGCGTTCACAGAGAGAAAAGAGCACCTACAGCAAATGGCAGCCGGTACCGTGAAGTGGTTCAATGACGCGAAGGGCTTCGGCTTCATCACCCAGGCGGACGGGGGCGAGGATGTCTTCTGCCACCACACCGCGATCCAGACGGATGGGTTCCGCTCCCTCGCCGAGGGCCAGAAGGTGGAGTTCGAAGTGACGAAGGGCCCCAAGGGCCTGCAGGCGGCGAACGTCCGCCCGGTCGCCTAGTCGCGTCATCGCGACCCTTCAGGCAATGAGAGCCCGGCCTTTCGAGGCCGGGCTTTTCTCGTTCCGGAGGCGGGCGCCGCGGTGACATCTTCGTGATTCGGGGTGCCTAGATCCCGGGCATGAGCTCCACGCCTCCCCGGGTCCGGTTCCCACGCGACGACGGCTTTCACGCCGAGGTGAAGCGCCGCGCCGGCGCGTACCTCGAGGGCACCGGCCGGGCACGCTGGGGCGGCGGCGCGATGCACGCGAAGACGGGCGCAATCCTGGGCTGGTTCGCGGCCTCCTACGCGCTGCTCCTCCTCCTCGGCGGCACCTCTCCCGTGCTGGCGGTGGCGCTGACTTTGTCTCTGGCGCTCGCGACGGCGGGGATCGGCTTCTCGGTCATGCACGACGCCAACCACGGCGCCTACGCGCGCTCCGCGCGCGTGAACCGTGCGTGGGGCCTGGCGCTCGATTTCGTCGGGGCGAGCTCGTACCTCTGGCGCTTCAAGCACAACGTGCACCACCACACCTACGCGAACGTGGACGGGATGGACGCGGACATCGACGCCGAGCCGTTCCTCCGGCTCGCGCCGTCGCAGCGGCTCCGCCCGTTCCACCGCTACCAGCACGTCTATGGCTGGCTGCTCTACGGCGTGCTGGCCGTGAAGTGGTGGTTCGTGGACGACGTGCGCGACCTCGCGCGTGGCCGCATCGGGCAGCTCCCGTTCCCGCGCCCGCGGGGCGGCGAGCTCGCCGCGTTCCTCGCCGGCAAGGCGGTGTTCCTCGCCTGGGCGGTGGTCGTCCCGGTGCTCGTGTTCCGCAGCGGCTGGGTCGCGCCCCTCTTCCTGCTCGGCGCGCTCACGCTGGGCGTGGTGCTGGCGACGGTGTTCCAGCTCGCGCACGCGGTGCCGGAGGCGGAGTTCCACGCCGCCCGGGCCGGAGATCAGCGGATGCCGACCGGCTGGGCGGAGCACCAGGTGCGCGCCACGGTGGACTTCGCGCCCTCGAACCGGCTCCTGGGCTGGTACGTCGGCGGGCTCAACTTCCAGATCGAGCATCACCTCCTCCCGGACGTGTGCCACGTGCACTACCCGGCGCTCGCCGCGAGCGTGGAGGCGGCGTGCCGCGCGCACGGCGTGCCGCACCACACGCACCCGACGCTCCGCGCCGCGATCGCGGCTCACTACCGGTACCTGCGCGCGCTCGGCCGGCGCGGCGCCGAGGCGGCCTCGGGTCCGCGCGTGGCCGTCCTCGCCGCGCCCTCCTCGTCGTGAGGCGAGGAGAGGGCGACCGGAGTCCCTAAGCAGATGCGGAGGGGCGCTGCGCGTCGCTCGCCGCGAGCTCGGCGAGCGACCGGTCGAGGCGCGGCAGGACCACGTCGTGGGTGTACGGGATGAGGCTCTCGCCGATCACCGCGAGCGCCAGCGCCCGCGGGAGGGCGCCGGCGCCCCGGCGCAGCGCATGTCCGACGAGGCGCCAGAAGTGGAGGCGCCGCGGGCTCACGACGCCGATGCCCCACGCGATCCGTGCGACCGCAGCGAGCGAGCCCTCGGCGGCGCCGGCGTCCGAGGCGGCGCGGGGGCGGAGCGGCAGCTGGTCGATGGCGAGGGTGCACCGCGCGTAGTAGCGCTCGGGCGCGTAGAGCGCCGCCACGAGGCGGCGGTATCCCGCGAGCAGGACCCGCTCGTCCTGGGCAGGCACGAAGTTCGGCCGCTCGAAGGCGTCGCCGCTCCCGTCGCCGCGCAGCCGGCCCTCCTGCTCGAGGCGCCGCCAGAGGCGCGTGCCCGGCATCGCGACGAGCAGCCCGACCATCGCCCGGGGGACCGGGAGCCCGGAGATGAGCTCGAGCTGTCGATCGAAGATGTCCGGCCCCTCGCTGTCGAAGCCCACGATGAAGCCGGAGAACACCTCGAGCCCTGCGCGCGTGAGCGTCTCGACGGCGCGGCCCGGGGGCATGCGGAGGTTCTGGCTCTTGCCGGTCTCCGCGAGCGCCGCGGCGGAGGGCGTCTCGATCCCGAGGAACACCTCCTGGAAGCCCGCCGCGACCATCTCGGCCACGAGCTCCGGCGCGCTCGCGAGGTCGAGGCTCGCCTCCGTGCAGAGCTGGAACGGGAACCCGTGCCGCTCCTGCCAGGCGCGGAGCACCGGGAGCAGGCGGGCCACCTCGCGCCGGTTGCCGACGAAGTTGTCGTCCACGAAGAAGAGCGCCCCGCGCGCCCCGCGCGCGTGCAGCGCGTCGAGCTCCGCCACGACCTGCTCCGGCGACTTCACCCGCGGCACGCGCCCGAACAGCTCGATGATGTCGCAGAACTCGCAGCGGAACGGACAGCCGCGCGAGTACTGCAGGGCGTGATTGGCGTAGCGTGGGAGGTCGAGGAGGTCGAAGCGGGGCACGCGCGCGAGCGCGAGGTCGGGCCGGTCGTCGCCCTCGGGCGAGAGGAGTCGGGGCGCCTTTGTCTCCCGTCCTTCGAGGACGCGCACGAGGAGCTCCAGGCGCCCCTCGGCCTCGCCGCGAAAGACGTGATCGGCCTCCGGGAAGCGCTCGGGCACGAGGCTCGGCCCCGCGCCGCCGGCGACCGTGCGCCGGCCGAGGGCGCGAGCCCGGCGGAGCACCGCGCGCATCGACTCCGCCTGCACGAGCATCCCGGACACGAGGACGGCGTCCGCCCAGCGCAGGTCGGCATCGTCGAGCGGGGCGACCTCGAGGTCGCGCAGCCGGAGCTCCCAGTGCTGCGGCAGGTGCGCCGCGAGCGTGGCGAGCCCGAGCGGCGGCATCGTCGCCGCCTTGCGGATGAAGGGAAGGCTTCGCTCGAAGCTCCAGTAGCTGCGCGGCGAGCGGGCCTGCACGAGGAGTGCGCGCATGCCGCGATCCTGCGCCGCTCCCGGTCACGGCGTCGTCATCGCGCGTGGGGCGCGGCAGGGTGCCTCGATGGGGTCGCGCGCGGTGCTCGGCTGTCAGCCGCGCGCCGGAGCCCGAAAGCAGCAGCCTCGGCTCACTCGCGGCCCGGGCTTCCGGACGGACCCGTCCCGAAAGAGTCGCCGATGGCGGAGAGCACCGCGTTCACCACGCGGTCACAGCGCGGGGCGAGGAACGTGAACGCCTGCGGGGCCGACTGACCGACCTCCTCGGCGAGCATCTCGCGCAGGGCGAGCCGGGCGCGATGCAGCCGCACCTTCACGTTCTCCTCCGACAGGTCGAGCGCCTCGGCGGTCTCCGCGGTGGAGAGCTGCTCGACCTCCCGCAGCATGAACACGACGCGGTGATCGTCTCCCAGCCGGGCGACGGCTCGCTCCAGCAGCTCGGCGCTCTCCCTCCGCGTGGCTCCGTCCTCCGGCCCCTCGTCGCGCGCGCCCCGGGTCATCTCGTCCACCTCCGCCGAGAGCTCGACGGCAGCGATGCGCTGCCGTCTCGCGAGGCCGTACGCGACGTTCAGCGCGATCCGGGTGAGCCACGTGCCGAACGACGAGGCGCCCTCGAACGTGGCGAGCGCACGGAACGCCTGCAGGTAGGTGAGCTGCATCGCGTCCTCGACCTCGGCCGAGTCGCGGCGCAGCACCGCGCGGATCGTGCGGTACACGCGCTGGTTGTGACGGCGCATCAGGAGCTCGAACGACGCGGTGTCACCGGCGAGGACACGGTGGACCACGTCCGCATCCGAGGCGCCGCTCGCCTCGAAGGCCTTCGGTCGTGCGTCAGCGCTGAGAGCCATGGACCTGCCTCCTTGCTCTCCATACGATGCGCCGGCGGCGCGCGGGTTACACGGGTAGCCGCCCGGGTTGGAAGCACGCCCCGTCAGAGCACCCCCCGGTTGTCACCGGGCCGCGACTGGACCGCCGCCGCGCGGCGGCGTCCGGCGCGGCGCACGGTCCATCGCCTCCTGGAGCTCCTCGACCGTCGCCGGCTTGGTCAGGTGCGCGTCGAACCCCGCCTCCGTGGCGCGCCGCTGATCCTCCGGACGGGCGTATCCCGTGAGCGCGATGAGGAACGTGTCCCGCAGGCCGGGTTCGCTCCGCATCGCCTTCGCCACCGCGTAGCCGTCCATGCGCGGGAGCCCGACGTCGCAGACCACCACCTCTGGCATGAGCTCCCGGGCTCGCTCGATCCCCTTCGGACCGTCGTGCGCCAGGAAGACCTCGTGGCCCTCCATCTCGAGCGCGAGCTGCAGGCTCTCGGCGGCGTCGAGGTTGTCCTCGATGACGAGCACACGGCGGGGGCGCGGAGGTGACGCCGGCGCGACCTCGATCCCCGCGGGCGCCACCGAGAGCGGCAACCGCACGATGAACTCGGTGCCTGCGCCCTTGCCGCCGCTCCTCGCCTCGACCGTGCCGCCGTGCGTCTCGACGAGGCCCTTCACGAGCGCGAGACCGAGCCCGAGCCCGCCGAGGCTGCGATTGAGGGTCGCGTCGGCCTGCGCGAACGGGTGGAAGAGGCGCGGGACCATCGCAGGCTCGATGCCGATGCCGTTGTCCCGCACGCGCAGCACCGCGAACCCCTCGACCGCGTCGAGTGACAGGCGGACCGAGTCGCCTCCGGAGGTGAACTTGGCCGAGTTCTGGAGCAGGTTCCCGATCACCTGCGCGAGGCGCGTCGCGTCGCCTTCGACCCACAGGGGCTCGTCCGGGAGCGCGACCTCCAGCGCGACCTCGCGCGTCGTGAAGAGGCTCCGGTGGTCGTCGGCGGTGCGCTGCGAGAGGGACCGGAGGTCCACGGGCCGACGCTCGACCTGGAGCTTCCCGTTCGCGATGCGCGTCACGTCGAGCAGGTCGTCGACGAGGCGAGCGAGGTGCCCCACCTGGCGGGCGATGATCTGGTGCGCTCGCGCCGCCGCGTCCGCGTCCGCGGGCGCGCGCTCGAGGACGTGGAGGCTGCTCCGGATGGGCGCGAGCGGGTTTCGCAGCTCGTGGGACAGGACGGCGAGGAACTCGTCCTTCCGCCGGTCCGCGTCCCGCAGGGCCGCCTCGGCGCGCTCCCGCTCCCCCACGGCCTGCCGCAGGGCCGCCTCCGCCTCCTTCAGCCTCGTGACGTCGATGAAGGAGACCACGACGCCCGCGACGACGTTGGACGGCGTGCGGTACGGGTTCATGCGCATGAGGAACCAGCGCCCTCCCTGCGCGAGGCCCACCGTGCGCTCGACGGGCTGGAGCGTCGCGAGGACTCGCTTCACCTCCTGGGGCACGTCCTGCGCGTCGAACAGCGCGGCGAAGTCCGAGAGCGGCCTCCCCACGTCGCCGTCGGCGAGCCGGAAGATCGCCGTCGCCGCCGGCGTGAAGCGCGCGATCCGGGACTCGCGATCGAGGAAGATGGTCGCGATCTGCGTGCTCTGGAACAGGTTCTGGAGGTCGCCGTAGAGCAGCTCGAGCTCGTCCACCTTCTTGCTGAGCTCGGTGTTGAGCGTGTTGAGCTCCTCGTTCACCGACTGCAGCTCCTCCTGCGAGGTCTGCAGCTCCTCGTTGGACGAGTGCATCTCCTCGTTCATGGACTGTAGCTGCTCGTTGGACGTGCGGAGCGCCTCGTTCGCGTTCTCGAGCTCCTCGATGGTGACCTGGAGCCGCTCCTGGGTGCTCTCGAGATCGCGCTGCAGCAGCCGGTGGCGCTCCAGGGTCGGGGCGTCGAGCGGCGTGCCGTGCGCGATGGGAGAGGCCTGCAGCTCCTCGAAGACGACGAGGAACAGCGCGTCCGGATCCTGCTCCGTGGGCGGGAGCGGCCGGACGACGAGGTTCAGGCGACGCTGGACGCCCTCCGCCTCGACCACCACGTCCTTGTACGTGACCGGCTTCCCCTGGCGCGCCGCGTTGTGGAGGGCGGCGGAGAGCTCGACGCGGAGCTCGCGCCGGGCGAGGTGCATCAGGTTGGTGGCGGGTGCGCCGGCGCGGGGCGGCAGGAAGTCGGACAGCTTCGTCCCCCAGTAGTACCGGATCTCCCCGCGCGCATCGACCACCACCGAAGGCGGCGCGTACTCCTCGAGCACGATCCTTCGCGAGCGATCGGCGGCGCTCTTCACCTCGGGATCGCCTCGCCGGCTGGGCGGCGCCAGCTCGAGGGGAGGCGCCCGCCGCCCCGGAGGCAGGATCGCCGGACGCCGATCCACCTCGCGCCGCCGGAACACGCGCTCGGTCTTGTCCACGACCTCGAACAGCTCCAGCTCGCGCGCGTCGATCATCTCGGCCTTGCCGAGGAGGAGGTAGCCGCCCGGCCGGAGCGCGTAGTGGAGGAGCCCGATGATTCGCTTCTGGAGGTCGGGCTCCAGGTAGATGAGCAGGTTGCGGCAGGACACGAGGTCCATCCGGGAGAACGGCGGATCCTTGACGAGATCGTGCTCCGTGAAGATGCAGAGGTCGCGGAGGGGCTTCGTGACCGTGTACGTGTCCCCGCGCCTCGTGAAGAACCGCTCCAGCCGCTCGGGGCTCACCTGGCGCTCGACGACGCTCGTGTACTGGCCTCGCCGCGCCTCCGCGAGGGCAGACGCGTCGATGTCCGTCGCGAAGACCTGGAGCTGCGGCGGGCGCTGGAGGCCGTCGCCCTCGCAGAGCAGCATCGCGAGCGAGTAGGCCTCCTCTCCGGAGGAGCAGGCCGGCACCCAGACGCGGATCCCGTCGGCGCCGCGCCGCTTCAGGAGGTCGGGGACGACGATCTGCTCGAGGATCCGGAACGGCGCCTCGTCGCGGAAGAAGCTCGTCACGTTGATGGTCAGGTCCTCGGCGAGGCGGCGGGCCTCGTCGGCGTCGCCCTCGAGCAGGGTCGCGTAGTCACGGACGGTGGCGGTGCCGGTCGCGCCCATGCGCCGGTGGAACCGGCGGAGGATGGTGCTGCGCTTGTACCGGCTGAAGTCGTGGCCCGTCGTCCGCCCGATCACCTCGAGCGCCCGGTGGAGCCCCTCCGCCTCGCCCCGCGCGCTCTCGGGCGGGTGGCGCCGGCGCTCGGCAGCGAGCTCGCCGAGCGCCGCAGGGATCTCGCTCGCGGGGAGGACCTGCTCCACCATCCCCGTCGCGATCGCGGCGGCAGGCATGCTCTCGTACCGCGCGTCGCCGGGGAGCTGCGCGAACGTCCTGCCCCCGTGACGTCTCACGGCGGCGATGCCGAGCGCGCCGTCGGAGCCGGTCCCGGAGAGCACGACGCCGACGGCGTTCTCGCGCTGGTCCTCCGCGAGCGAGGTCAGGAACGCATTCACCACCAGGCGAGAGCCCTTCGGCTCCGCCGGGACGAGGCGCAGGGCGCCGCCCTCGACGACGAGGCCCGTCCCCGGTGGAATGACGTACACGTGGTCGCGCTCGACGCGCTGCCCTTCGCGCACGGTCTCCACCGGGAGCTTCGTGGCGCGGGACAGGATCTCGACGAGGCTGCTCTCGTGCTCGGGAGAGAGGTGCTGGACGAGGACGTACGCCAGCCCGCTGTCCGACGGGAGCTGGCCGAGGAAACGCTCGAACGCCTCGAGGCCGCCCGCAGAGGCGCCGACGCCCACGATGAGGAGACGCTCGCCTTCCCGGGCGCGCCAGTCGGCTTCATGCTCGTCGCTCGGATGGGGCGGTACGGAGCTGCGGTCGGGCATGGGGTCGCCGTCCTCTACCGGCTGTGTAGCAGGTTCGGGTGCCCCCAGCCCGGTAATGGACCCGAGGGGCGTCAGATGGGCCGTGCGGACGTCTGCCTCGGGGAGCGATGGGGCGCGACGAGCGCGCGCGGGGATCGCGCTGGCGTTACGTTCTCCTCGACCGAGCGTTGACGTCCTGCTCGGCGATCCGGCCCCCGCGCCGAGCCGCGTCCGACTCCCGCCTCTGGACCGCTCCGCTGACCTCCACGTCGAGAGGGTCGAGGAGAGACCGAATGGCACAGCGAGCGCGAGCCCCGACCGGCGGGCCGGGCGGTGGTGGTGCGGCGGACCCCGAGCGCGGGCTCTCGAGCCTCGCAGCAGGGTACCGGAAGGCCGAGCCGTACATGGCCGCGTCGAGCACGCTGCTCGCCTCCGTCGCGGTCTTCACGCTCCTCGGCTATGGGCTCGACCGCTGGCTGGGGCACTCCGTGCAGTGGATGCTCGTCGTGGGGGCGGTGATCGGCATCGGGGTGGGGTTCACCGCCTTCTTCACGAAGATCGCGGCAGCGACGCGCGCCGACCATCGGACGTGAGAGTCCGCTGGCGAGAGCCCGACTGTCTCCAAGTCATCGACCGGAACGGCCGCCTCCTCGACGAGGGCATGACGGCGCGGGCGCCCGCGCGCCGCGCTCGCCGCCGCCCTCGCCCGGAGCATCGTGACCCGCTCATGACAACGAGCGCACAGGTAGGACCGTCACGAGGCTCCGCGGCAACGCCGCGGGAACGGGGGAACGGGTGACCTTGTCAGCAAAGCAGTCGCAGTCCCTGCGGGCGGAGCTCGATGCGCTCCGGCAGGAGTACGTGGCGAAGATCGGCGCGCGCGACGCCGACTACATCCGGACCGTCAGGGCGGTCGCGCGGATCTCCCGCGTGGCGGGGCGCCTCCTCATCCACTTCAGCCTGGAGCCGATCAGCTGGGCAGCCGGCGTCTGCGCGCTCGGCACCTACAAGGTGCTCGAGAACATGGAGATCGGCCACAACGTGCTGCACGGTCAGTACGACTTCATGCGCGACCCATCGCTCAGCTCGGCGACCTACGAGTGGGACATGGTCGGCACGGCGAAGAGCTGGAAGCGGGCCCACAACGCCAGGCACCACGTCTTCACGAACGTCATCGGTCGAGATCGCGACTTCGGCTACAACGCCTTCCGCTTCTCCGCGGAGGTGCCGTGGAAGCCCATCCACCTGCTCCAGCCGCTGGTGAGCCCGCTCAGCGGGCTCTTCTTCGAGTACTCCATCGGCGCCTACGACCTCGGCCTCCTCGATGGGCTCGGCCCGCCGTCGAGCGAAGCGGCCAGACGGCGGCGTCCTCGTCGCGAGGTGGCCCGCGATCTCTGGGCCTTCGCGCGAAAGGCCGCGCGGAAGGGGTTCGTCGAGTACGTCTTCTACCCCGCCCTCGCGGGTCCGCTCGCGGTGAAGGTCCTCGCCGGGAACGTGCTCGCGAACGCGCTCCGAAACGGCTGGGCGTACGCCGTCATCTACTGCGGCCACCTCACGGAGCGGACGGCGACCTTCCGCGAGGAGGAGCTCGCGGGCGAGGATCGGGCCGGATGGTACTTCCGGCAGATCGCGGGCAGCAGCAACTTCGAGACCGGGCGGCTCGGCCACGTGCTCAGCGGTCACCTCGGGTTCCAGATCGAGCACCACCTCTTCCCGAACGTCCCCGCCTGGCGCTATCCGGAGATGGCCCCTCGCGTGCGCGCCATCTGCGAGCGCCACGGGGTCCCGTACACGACGGGCTCGCTGGCCTCGCAGTTCGCGAGCGCGATGCGCCGGCTCGTCCGGTTCGCCGTCCCGCCGCGCGAGGAGCGTGGCGGCGGAGCCGTGGCGGCCGCGAGCGCGGCGTGACGCGCGAGGGGGCGCGCAGCTCCGGCTCCAGCTCCCCAGGCGCGCGCTGGCGCGCGTGCGCCCGGGAGGCAGGCACCTTCGTGTCAGCCCTGAACGCCTCGGTCTGCCGGTGCGGCGTCCGCTTATATGCAGGCAGAGGGGAGGGCGATCCATGGCAACCCGGACGAAACGAGAGTCCACGGCGCTCGACGAGCTCAAGGCCGTCAGGGGTGCGCTCCTGGAGCTGGCGCGCGCGCTGCTCAACGCGGCGACCACGACGTTGACCGCCGCCGCGGGAGCGATGACCGCGCTCACGGACGAGGCGCTGCGCAGGGTGCGGACGTCGACGCGGAAGAAGACGGCGTGACGGGGGCGCTTCACGCGCGCTGAGCTTCTCATGCGATTCGAAGGACGATGTCACTGCGGCAACCTCGAGGTCACGTTCGAGACGTCGCAGCGGCCCGAGGCGCTCGCGCCGCGCGAGTGCGGATGTACGTTCTGCCGCCGGCACGGTTCGATCGCGGTGTCGGACCCGGCGGGCTCGCTCGAGGTGCGGATCCGCGACGCCGGGGAGGTCTCTCGCTACCGCTTCGGTCTGCGCACCGCGGACTTCCTCGTCTGCCGTACGTGCGGCGTGTACGTCGCGGCGGTGAGCACGATCGAGGGGGCCACCTACGCGACCCTCAACGCGAACGTGCTCGAGGCGCGGGAGGCGTTCACGCAGCGCCCCGTGCCGGTGGCCTACGACGGCGAGACCGCGGAGGAGCGGCTCGGGCGCCGCCGGCGCGCGTGGACCCCCGCGGTCGTGGCCGGCCGCCCTCGCTGATCCTCTCCGGGCGCGATCCACGCGGTGTCGAGTAAGCTTGGCGCCGGGGAAGGAGAGGACGAATGGACCCGTCGCTGAGCGCGCTCATCCGGCAGCTCGATCTGGAGCAGCTGGAGGTGAACCTCTTCCGGGGCGAGTCGAGACACCTCGGCTCGCCTCGGGTGTTCGGGGGACAGGTGATCAGCCAGGCGCTGGTGGCGGCGGAGCGCACCGTGGACGGTCGCCTGCCGCACTCGCTCCACGCCTACTTCCTGCTGCCCGGCGACGTGACCGCGCCCATCGTCTACCAGGTGGATCGGATCCGCGACGGGCGGAGCTTCTCCGCGCGACGTGTCCAGGCCATCCAGCACGGGCGGCCCATCCTCTCCATGATCGCGTCGTTCCAGAAGCCGGAGCCCGGCCTCGAGCACGCCGCGTCCATGCCGGAGGTGCCGCCGCCGGAGGCGCTCGCGAGCTACAGCGAGCTGGTCGAGCGCTGGCTCGCCGACGCGGGTCCCGTGCCGCCGCAGACCGCCGAGGCGATGCGCACTCCCGGGGCGATCGAGTTCCGGCCCATCGAGCCGCAGAACCCGCTCCGCCGCGTCCACGGTGAGCCGCGCCAGGCCGCCTGGTTCCGCGCCGTCGACCGCCTTCCAGACGATCCCCACCTGCACCGGTGCATCCTCGCGTACGCGTCGGACTCGACGCTGGCGGGGGCGCCGCTGCGGCCGCACGGCAGGAGCTGGTGGCAGCCGTCGATGATCGTCGCCTCGCTCGACCACGCGCTCTGGTTTCATCGCCAGGCGCGCGTCGACGAGTGGCTCCTCTACGCGATGGACTCTCCGTCCGCACAGTCCGCGCGGGGGCTCGCGCGCGGGCTCGTGTTCGACCGCAGCGGGCTGCTCGTCGCGAGCGTGGCGCAGGAGATCCTGATGCGCGACACGGGCCCGGCACGGTCCGCCTGACGGCGCAGAGGTCGGTCCCCACCCGGAACCCTCGCCGCGAGCGCGGTGTTCACGGTGCGAGCCAGGCCATCGCAGCGGCGACCGCCGCCTCGACGCCCGTGCGCAGGGTCGGGTGCAGGACCGGCGCGAAGCGCGGGTTGTGGTTTGTCGGAAGGTCGCCCAGCCGGCCCGCGTCCCGGGCCCGCCGGTACGCCTCGGGATCGGTGCCGCCCACGAACCAGAACACCGAGGGCACGTGCCACTCCGCGCCGAAGCAGCCGAAGTCCTCGCTCGCCGACGTCGGCTCCACCTCCCGCACGCGTTCGGCGGGGAAGGTCCGCTGGAACGACACGACCACGCGGCGCGTCGCCTCCGGGTCGTTCCGGACGGCTCCGTAGCGGTCGAGCGGCGTGATCTCCGGCGGCCGGGGCGCCCCGGACGCCGCGGCCTCCGCGTTCACGATCCGCGCGATGGCGGCGAGCACGCGAGCGCGGACGCCCTCGTCGAAGGTGCGGACGTTCAGCTTGATGAGGGCGTCCTCGGGGATGACGTTCTCCTTCGTGCCCGCCTGCAGGGCGCCGATCGTCACGACGGCGGCCTCGGTCGCGGCGAGCTCCCGGGAGACGATGGTCTGGAGGCGGAGGACGGTCGCCGCCGCCATCACCACGGGGTCGATGCTCGCCTGGGGCATCGACCCGTGGGCCCCGCGCCCGAAGAGCCGGATCTGGAGGCTGTCGCCGGCGGAGGTCATGACGCCGGCGCGCCAGCCGAGGACGCCCGCGGAGCCGACCATGACGTGCTGCCCGAGGACGACGGCCGGCTTCGGAAACCGGGTGAAGAGCCCGTCGTCGATCATCGCCTGGGCGCCCGCGGCGATCTCCTCCGCCGGCTGGAAGACCGCGAGCAGCGTCCCCCGCCACGCCTCGCGCGCGCGGCCGAACAGGGTGGCCGCGCCCGCCAGCCAGGCGACGTGCATGTCGTGGCCGCAGGCGTGCATCACCGGGACGACCTTGCCGTCGCGATCGGTGGACGTGGCCTTGCTCGCGTAGGGCAACCCCGTCAGCTCCTCGACGGGCAGCGCGTCCATGTCGGCGCGCAGCATGACGGTGGGACCATCGCCGTTGCGCAGCAGGCCGACCACGCCGGTCTTCCCGATGCCCGCCGTCACCTCGTAGCCGGCCGCGCGAAGCCGCTCCGCCGCGATGCCCGCCGTCCGGGTCTCCTGCATCGAGAGCTCGGGGTGCGCGTGGAGGTCGGTGTAGAGCCGCTCCAGGTCAGGGAGCAGGCCGTCGAGCGGAGTGAGCACATCCTTCGCGCCGAGCGCATGCGCCACGTGCTCCTCCTTCCGACGCGCGTCCGCGTCGCCACGCAGTCCCGATCCTTCGGGACAGGTCCGTTCTTCACTCACGGCGCGCGCGTTTGCACGGTCAAAACACGGGTTCGCCGAACGAATCCATCCGAGTCGGAAACGAGAACGGGTGTCCTGGAGTGGGGCATGAGCGCGCGACCGTGCGCGACAAAGCTTGTGTGGATGGTCGAGCGACGACGGATCTGGCGGGTGGTGGCCGTGGTCCTGGCCATGGGCTGCGCGACGGGGGGAAGGCGGGAGGGGCCGGAGGTGCACTCGGTGCGTATCGAGGGCGCGAGGAAACTCGAGGAGGGGGACATCAAGAAGCGTCTCCTCACCGCGGAGAACAGCTGGGTCCCCTTCTCCAAGAAGCAATACTTCGACGAGAGCGCGTGGAAGACGGACCTCCGGCGCATCGAGAAGTTCTATCGGGCGCAGGGCTACTACCAGGCGAAGGTCACCGCCACCGAGGTGAAGCCCCGCGGGCGCAAGGCGGTGGACGTCCGCGCCACGGTCGAGGAGGGCGAGCCGACGCGCATCCGCTCGGTCGACCTCCTGGGGCTCGACGATCTCCCGGAGAAGGACCGGAAGCTGCTGCGCGACCAGGTCGGGCTCGAGGCAGGTCAGATCTTCATCGTGGATCGCTGGGAGGGGCTGAAGGAGAAGCTCCTCCACACGCTTCGAGAGCAGGGCTACGCCGCGGCCACGGTGCAGGGCGAGGTCGAGGTGGGCCTCGACACCCGCGCAGCCGATGTCAGGGTCAGCGTCGACCACGGTCCGCGATACCGGTTCGGCGCGCTGTCCGTGAGGGAGCACACGCCCTCGCGTGTCCCGCCCTGGCGTGTCACCGAGCAGGCCGCGGCGGACACGACGCCGGGCGACTGGTACTCCTTGAAGGCGCAGAGCGTCGCGGAGGCGCGCGTCTTCAGGATGGGAGTGTTCGGGGCCGTGAAGGTGAGCCCCGGGGAGCCCGACCCAGGGACGCTCACCGTCCCGATGCAGGTGGACGCCCAGGAGTCTCGCTTCCACACGCTCAGTGTCGGGGGCGGCATCGCGGTGGACCAGACGAGCCAGGAGGCCCGCGTGAAGTCGACCTACGTCGACCGCGACTTCCTGGGATCTCTGCGCAAGCTGACGCTCGACGCCGTGGTCGGCTACGCCTGGATCCCGACGTTCTATGCGACGAGCGCGTCGGGCGCCCAGAGCGGCGTGGTGGGGAGCCTCGGCGCGGAGCTCGAGCAGCCCAGGTTCTTCTTCCGCGACCTGAAGCTCGACGGCAAGCTCACCGCGGAGCGGGGGATCGAGCCCGCCTACCGCTACTACGGCGGTCGCGCGAAGGCGGGCGTGGTCTACGCGCCGACGATCAACCTGTCCATCACGACCTCCTACAACCTCGAGCTGTATCGGCTCGAGTCCGGGTCCGCCCAGCTGGCCGGCGGCGCACCGACGCTGCTCTTCGGTTGCCCCGAGAACTGCGTCCTCTCCTACGCGGAGGAGCTCGTCGAGTGGGACGAGCGAGATGACCGCCAGGAGCCCCACCGCGGCTACTACCTCGCCCTGGCGTTCCAGGAAGGTGGCGGAATCCTGGGCGGCAGCTTCTCGTACTTCCGCATCATCCCCGAGGCCCGCGGCTACCTGTCCTTCCTCGAGCGCGACAAGCTGACGTTCGCCGCGCGGCTGAAGGTGGGGACGCTCATCCCCAGCAGCGGGGGCGACACGGCGAGCCCCATCGTCTCCCGCTTCTTCTCCGGCGGGAACGGAATGCGCGGCTTCAACAACCGCAGGCTCTCTCCCCAGTTCGTCGTTCCTCGGCCCGGGTCCCCGACCTCCGGCTACACCGTACCGATCGGCGGCAACGGCCTGTTCGAGTCGTCGTTCGAGGTTCGCTACGGTCTCACCGGCGCCCTGGTGCTGGCGGCGTTCGTCGACGCGGGCTTCGTCACGCGCGAGCACATTCGCGCCAGGGCCTTTCGCGACGACATGCTGCTCGCCTTCGGTGGTGGCCTCCGGTACCGGACCCCCGTCGGCCCGATCAGGCTGGACCTCGGCTACCGCCCGGACATCGGCCCGCCGCTGGCGGTGGTTCAATCGCCCGGTACATCGCTCAGCTACCCGAGGCGGTCGAGCTGCTTCGGGATCGGAAGGGGACCCAGCGCCGGAGCCCCCGAGGGCCCGTGCGTCATCCACATCTCCATCGGAGAGGCCTTCTAGCGCGACGCACGCCCGCCGGCCGGGCTGGCCCCCACGCGCTCGCCGCGGTTCCGGCCGGGACCCCGCGCCCCTAACGTATGAATGAACGGTTCTGTTCGGGCGAAGGGGCGGAGCTTGGCCTCAGGGACGTCGAGGAGCGGCGAGCCACGGAGCACGCGGCGGCGCCGGTGGCTGTGGCGGCTGGGGATCGGGGCCCTGTCGCTCGTCGGCGTCGTGCTCGTCCTCGTGCTGGGCGCGCTCGCATACCTCGCGACGCCGGCAGGGGGAGAGCGGCTTCGAAGGATCGTCCTCGAGCAGGCGAACGCCGCCATCGAGGGCACGCTCACCGTTCGAGAGCTCTCGCTTCGCGGCGGGCACCTGATCCTCCAGGGGGTGGTGCTCCGCGAGCCGGATGGCGGGATCGTCGCGCGGGTCTCCGAGCTCGAGGTTCGCCTCCGGCTTGCTGAGCTCGTCCACAAGCGCATCGACGTGACGCTCGTCCGCCTCGACCGGCCGGAGCTTCAACTCCGCCAGGATGAGCGCGGGAGCAACCTTCAGCGGGCGATCGCGGCGCGGAACCCGACGCCCGAGCCCGAGGGGGAGAGCCAGAAGAGCAGCCTGGGCTTCGTGGTGGAGGACCTCCGGATCGTCCACGGCGTCATCGACGTCGTGCAGCGCTCCCCGGATGCGTCCCGTCACCTCCACCTGGACGACCTGGGAGCAAGCGGCTCGGCCTCGCTCGTTGGAGATGCGCTCCGCGCGCAGCTGGAGATCACGGCCGGCGTCGCGGCTCCCTTCGAGGGTCCCTTTCACCTGAGCCTCCACGCCACGGGCGCGGGTGAACGGAAGGACGCGCGGCTCGGGCTCGAGCTCGGGACCGCGAGGCTCGTAGCCATGGCGCACGTCGAGAGCGAGACCACCGCGGACGTCCAGATCGAGTCGCTCGTCATCCCGCCGGAGATCGCCGACGCCTTCTCTCCGGGCTACCCGCTCCGCGCGGACGCCTCGCTCTCGGCGAAGGCCGTTCGGAAGGGCGATGCGCTCTCTCTCCGCCTCGACGCCAGGGCCGCCTCGGCGACGGTGCGGGCGGACGTGACGCTCGACCTCGCGGCGAAGTCCCTCCACGAGGCGACGGTGACGGTTCGCCACGTGGATCTGAGCGAGCTCTTCCTCGGTGGTCCGTCGTCCGACGTGGCGCTGAACCTGGTCGCGTCGGGAGGAGGAACCTCGCTCGAGGATATGGCCGGCCGGCTGGAGCTGACCGTGCCTCCCTCGTCGATGGCAGGGGAGACCATGGGTCCGGTCCGCGTGCTGGCGTCGGCGAGCGATGGCGAGCTACAGCTCTCCGAGCTGCTGGTCAACGTGCCCGGACTGCGGATCGAGGCGAGAGGGCAAGGACGAAAGGAGCGGCTGGCCTTGAGTGGAAAGCTCGTGGCCAGAGACCTCGAGGCATTCGGTCGGACTTTGGGCAAGCTCGTCGGTCCCGGAGCGCGCTCCATGAAGGGCCGCGGAACGCTGGGCTTCGCGATCGGGGGCTCGGTCGAGCACCCCTCGATCACGGCGCACGGCGGCTTTCCGTTTCTCGCGTACCAGAAGAGCACGGTGGCCGGTCTCGCGCTCGACCTGAACGTTCCGGACTCGAAGGCGCCGACCGGGGTGAGGACGCGCCTCGCCGCGAGGAGGCTGGCGCTCTCGCCCGGGAAGGTGTTCCGGGCGGTGCACCTCGCGGTGGAGGGGCGTCGCCAGGAGCTCGCGCTGGACTCGGCCGTGCACGGCTACGCGGAGCTGAGCCTCCGTGCGCAGGCCACGCTCTCCCGGGATGGACGCGGCGGGACGTTGACGGCGCTGTCGCTGGGTTACCCGGAGGCCCAGTGGGCCCTCGTCGCGCCGGTCCGGATCGAGTCCCGCGCCGGCTCGCTCTCGATCTCGCCGCTCACCCTGAGGTCCGGCCAGGAGGCCATCTCGTTCAAGATGCTGAAGCGCGGAACGAAGCTCGACGCGTCGCTCGAGCTGCGCTCGTTCGATCTCGGGAGGCTCCCGAGGGCCTTCGTCGATCCTGCGCTCGCGGTGGGCGGGGTCCTGGAGCTGGAGGCGCGTGTGAGCGGCCCGAGCTCGAGGCCGGAGGCGGAAGCTCGTGTCGACCTCCGGGGCGGGCGCTTCAAGAGCTACCGCGACGTCGAGCTTCACCTGGACGCGTCGTACGCCAAGGACCAGGCGAAGGGAACGCTCGCCGCAAATGGCGAAGGGATCAGGCTGACCGGCGCCTTCGACGTCCCCGTGAAGGCGCTTCAGGAGGGGCGGCACGTCCCCGTGAACGTGGACCTCCGGATGGCCGAGCTGAGGCTCGACGAATCGCTGCGGAAGCTCGGTATCGAGAAGCCGATCTCCGGGCTCGTCTCGGCGGAGGTCTCGCTGAGAGGGACGGCGGACGACCCCAGGCTGAAGGTCGCGCTCGAGGGCCGCAGGTTGCGGGTGAAGCAGCTCGCGGCCTCGGAGCTCGACGTCGTCGCGAAGAGCGCAGACGACGGCCGGCTCGGGCTGCGCGTGGACCTGGGGATGGAAGGAGAGAAGAGCTTCATCGAGCTCGCGACGCCGTTCACGCTCGGCCAGCTGATCCGCAAGCCGCCCACGCTGGCCGCGCTCATGGCGGCCGAGGTCGCGCTCGAGGCGGACGTCCGCGAGGTACCCCTGAAGCTCCTCGCCGAGGCGGGGGTGAGTGACCGTCCGCTGGACGGCACGCTGAGCGCGCGGGTGCACGTGACCGGCTCGGCCAGGGCTCCTCGCGGTGAGGTCTCCGTTCGCGGGCGAGGCCTCGCGACGCAGGGCGTGACGCCGCTCGATGCGCTCGTGCGTCTCCAGCTCGGAGACGAGCTTCATGCCGAGGTACTGGCCGAGCGGGAGCGAAGGTCCATCTTCACGGCCAAGGCCCGCGTCCGCGCCGATCCGAGACAGCTACAGGACCGCGGCCGCCTGGCCGAGACGCCGCTCTCACTCGAAGCGAACCTGGGTCCGCTCTCCTTGTCCGAGGTTCAAGCCGCCACGCAGCCGGTAAACGAGGATCCTGCACAGGCGCCTCCGCGAGTTCGCGGCACGCTCACGGGCCGGCTCGGCTTGAGCGGCACCCTCCACGACCCGCGGCTGACCCTCCGGATGAATGTGGACGGGCTCGGCGCAGAGAGCGGGCCGGATGGACAGGTGGCGGTCGCGTTGGACTATGCGGGAGCGAAGGAGCTGCTCGACCTGTCGCTGAGGTCCAAGAACGGGGGCGCGCTGAACGTCGCGGCCACCGCACACGTGGACCTCTCCTACCCCGCCGTGGGTCGGACGGAGCGGCTCGACACGGCGCCGGTGGTCGCGACACTCCAGGCGAAGGACTTCGACCCGGCCTTCCTCTCGAACCTGAGCGGCGCAGTGGAGAAGGTGGGCGGACTCGTGTACGCGGATGCCCGCGTGAGCGGGACGCTGGGTGCGCCGACCGTGAATGGACGGCTCGAGTGGAAGGATGGCCTCGTCTTCACCCGAGAGAACGGCGAGTTCACGAAGGTTCACCTGCTGGCAAGTGGAGACAACGACCGGATCGAGCTCGAGGACCTGTCCGCCAAGAGCGGAGGCGGCACCGCGAAGCTCTCGGCGAAGGCCACGCGGACCGGCAGCAAGGCGTTCAAGCTCCACGCCGAGGCAGCTCTGAACAAGTTCCCTGTGGTGTCCCAGGGGCAGGTCGCCGCGACGCTGTCGCTCCGGAGCACGGCGGACGGCAATGTGTCCCCCACCGACGTGACCATCAAGAACCTCGACATCCCCGAGGCGCACGTGGTCCTCCCCGACGTGCAACGAAAGGATCTGCAGAAGCTGGACGATCCTCTGGACGTCGTCTTGACGATGAATGGGAAGCCGGTCCGTGGCACGAAGCGGAAGGAGCCAGCAGGAGCGAGCGCGGAGGCGGGGCTGGTTGCCTCCCGGGATGCCGGGACCGGAACGACCGGCTCGGAGCGCGCCGGGACGCAGCTCACCGTCCTCGTGAATGCTCAGCGGAACCTGTGGATCCAGGGCAACGACCTCAACATGGAGCTCGGGCTCTCCGACGGCTTTCGCATCGAATACGCCACGGAGCCGAAAATCTTCGGGGACGTGAACGTAATCCGGGGGCGGCTCGAGGTGTTCGGGCGGCGCTTCGACCTTCAGCGCGACTCGAAGGTGTCCTTCAAGGGTCCGGCGATGGCGCCGGGCCTGAACGTCTCCGCCATCTACAAGAACGAGATCGAGCAGGTGACGGTACACCTCGACGTACGAGGCGAGCCCAGCAAGCTGCAGCTACAGCCGACCTCGGAGCCGCCGCTTCCGGAGACGGAGATCTACACGCTGCTCGCGACGGGCCACACGTCTCTGCACCGTGGGACCGGGAAGACGTCGACCTCGGGAGAGGCCGCGTCGATCGTGGGCTCCCTCGCGGCCTCGCAGCTCAAGACGACGCTCTCCAGCAAGCTCCCGCTCGACGTCCTCTCCATCGAGGCGGGAGACAGCGGCGTCGCAGGCACGAAGCTCGAGGCCGGCACCTACGTCAACGACCGCTTCTACGTGGGCTTCACCGGCCGGATCGGCGCGGACCCCACGCGCGGGGAGAACTCCAACCAGGTGGACCTCGAGTATCAGCTCTCGAAGCGCTGGAACGTCAACGGCAGCTACGGGGACGCGCGCGCGGGAGAGGCCAGCGTGAACTGGCAGAAGGAATACTGAGCCCAGTGCGGACGTGAATGATGCGCGGTCACCGTGCCCTGTACCGAAGGAGCGCGGTTCCGCTCATCCCGTTGCCGCGCCCGGCCCACACGGAGCCGTCCGGGAGCGCCGCGAGACCGCCGTACCAGGTGGAGACGAGCTCCCACGCGTGAGCGGCATCGGCCGCCCGGTGACGCCAGGTGCCATGGGCGCCGGAGAGGAACGCGTCGCCCGCTGGCGTCAGCACGAAGTACCACGCACCCTGCATTCCGGAGTCCTCGATGGCGCCGTCGCGTGCGACACGGACGACGCGGCCGGGCGTGAGGACCGGGTCGCGACCGCCGCACCCGGAGGTCCTGCCCCAGGCCCACGCGCCACCGGCGCCGTCGCCGACCACTCCCGACACGCGCCAGTCGCCGAGCGAGATCTCCCTCGCGACGCCGCCGACGACCTGGAAGAGCGACGACGCCGACGTGCAGCCACCCGTTGACCACGCCGCGGCGGCCCAGATCTCTCCCGAGGGCGCGATCCAGACGTCCGTCGGAGGCCTTCCGGTTGGAATCGGAAGCGACACCGGAGCGCCCCATTCCCCTGGCTGGCGCCTCTGCACGTCCCATCGGTCGGGAGCGGCAGCGGTCGCCAGGGCGAGCGAACCGTCGGCACCGGGGAGGAGCTGGGCGCTGGCGGGGAACGCGAGAGGCGCGACGGAGCTTCCATCCCATCCCACCAGCGACAAGACTCCTGCGGCCGAGATGTCCGCGAGGAGCTGATCGTCGGGCGCGGCGCCGCGGATCCAGTCGAACGCGTGGTCGAAGAACATGTAGCCGTACTTCTCGTACGTGGTCGGCTCGATCAACGACGTCCAGGACGACCCGTCGAAGTGCGCGAGCCCGTTCCCTCCGACGAGCAGGTCGCTCGCGCCGCCGCCGCCGATCGCAGCGGTGGAGTGGCGCGACAGTGAGAGCTCGGTGGTCCATCCGGCTGTGGCGAGCCGGTCGATCTCGGGGCCGCAGGAGCTGTACAGCCGGCCATCCGCGGCGACGCGGTAGCTGCCCAGGCCGCACCATGCGGCATTCGGCGGGAGGGGCAAGGGCGAGAACCCGTTCGGACCGTACGTTCCCGAGTCGAGGACGACGCGATCCTCCAGGACGCCACGCACGCTCAGCCAGTCGCCGCTTCCCTGGTACACGACCCTGCACCCGTCGCGCTCGCAGCGCGTGAGGGTCCCGACGCCACCCGATTCGCCGCCGGCGAAGGCGCCGCCCGCCGGGTCCGCGGCGATCCCCGCGAGATAGACGCCCGGCGGCGCGGCCACGGTGCTCCACCCGGCTTCCGACCGGTGGAGCGCCGCGCTCGTGGTGGGTGACGCCAGGGTCGTACCGACGGACCCGGTGATCCACGCCTCGGTACCGCGGACGCTGAGCCCTCCAAAATAGAGCATGCTCTCCAGCCGCTCCGCCACGAGCGCCGTTCCATCCCACCGGTACACGGCCGGATCGGCGTACCCAAGCGATGTTCGGCGCGCCGAAGGGAGCGACGCGCTGACGAGGATGTCCGAACCCGCGCCGCCGTCGATGACCGGCCAGGCGACCGTGGCGAGCTCGGGGCGCAACCAGCGTCGCCCGTCCCACCGGTAGACCACCTCCTCGAATGCACGCGACTGGCGATACCCGACGACCCAGACGTCGTCCGGGCCGTTCGCTGCGATCCCCGTCCACCGGACGTTCGCGGAGTCCGCGGGTGGGCAGATCGGCCCCCATCCCGCGGCATCCCTGCGCAGGATGGCGTTGTCGTAGGAGACGGCGTACAGCGAGCCGTCCGCTCCAGCCGCGACCGAGACGAGCAAGGCGCCCTGCGGGTAGTTCTCCCAGCAGAGGTCGCCCGCACAGAGCGCGAAGGTCGATGCGAGACCGCTGCTCCGGGGCAATGGCGCGATCGTCGGCGCGCGGCACGTGACGCGAGCCGGAGCGTTCGCGGGAGCCTCGACCGGGACGAGCGCTACCGGAAGCGCGCCGGGGATCGGGGCCATGTGGCCGACCTCGATGGCCGGAGCATCGGGCTGCGCGCCGGCGCCCTGCTCCGGTGGAACCGTCGGTCCAGGGGTACCCGCGTCCGGCGGCACCGACGCGCCCCCGGCGCGGTCCCCCGAAGCGTGCGGTCCACAGCCGTGGAGCAGCCCGACCACCACGAGCGCGAATCTGGGGTGCATGCCGAAAACGTAAGATTCACGATTCGTGCGTGAACTGTCTCTGCTGGGCAGCGCCGCCCTAGGCGGAGGCCATGACGAATGCTCGGTACGCCGAGACCTTCCACGTCCACCGCATGCTGCTGGCGCGGCCTGCACCCTGATCCGTTGGGGGCTCGGTCCAGGAAGGGCAGCCAGGCCGCCGCACCCGCCGTAGTGATCGAGTCACCAGGGCTCCAGGTGCGCCGGGCGGAGGTGCACGCTGCGGCCAGGACGCCGGGGTGCTACTCCAGTGGTGGCATCACGATCCAAGGCACAGACGATGGCGGCCGGCAGCACGACATCGGAGCGCGTCTCCACGTACTGCGCGCTGTGCGTCTCGCGCTGTGGCGCGATCGCGACCGTCGAGGGGGGGCGCTTCGTCCGCCTCGATCCCGACCCGTCGCATCCCACGGGTCAGGCGCTCTGCGCGAAGGGCCGGGCCGGGCCAGAGCTCGTCCATCACCGCGACCGCCTGAAATACCCGTTGCGGCGCACGCGTCCGACGCGCGGCTCAGCCACGCGACCGCGACCATCGCGGCGCAGAAGCGCGGGGCACGTCTCGTCGTGGTCGACCCCCGGCGCACCGAACCGGCTCGGCGGGCCGACGCGTGGCTGCAGGTGCGCCCCGGCACTGACGGCGCGCTCGCCCTGGGGATCGCCGGGGTGATGATCGAGCGCGGCTGGTTCGACGAGCCGTTCATCCGTGAGTGGACGAACGGCCCGCTGCTCGTTCGCTCGGATACGGGCCGCCCCCTCACCGAGGCCGACCTCTCGGAGGGCGGGGACCGGGGACGCTACGTGGCTTGGGATCGGCCTGCCGGCCGCCCCACCGTCTACGATCCCGCCCGTGGACGGTACGAGGTCGACTCCGCGGACCTCGCCCTGTTCGGCGAGTACGCGCTGGAGACGCCGGCGGGCGGCGTGCGCTGCCGGACCGCCTTCGATCTCGCGGCCGCGCTCTGCCGCACCTATTCGCCGGAGCGAGTGGAGTCGATCACCGGCGTCGAACGAGGTGAGGTCGAGCGCGCAGCGCGGCTCCTGTGGGAGGCGAGGCCCCTCGCGTACTACGCGTGGAGCGGCGTCGAGATGCAGACGAACGCGACCCAGATCGCGCGCGCGATCGCGCAGCTCTCCGTGCTGACGGGCAGCTTCGATGCACGGGGCGGCAACGTGCTCTTCCCCGCAGTCCCCACGCCCGCCGTCGGGAGCACGCCGGAGCGCCGCGCCGTGGGGCTCGGCGTCGCGGAACGCCCGCTCGGCCCGGCGCGATGGGGATTCGCGACCACCGACGAGCTGTACCGCGGCATCCTCGACCGCAAGCCCTACGCGGTGCGAGGCCTCGTCGGATTCGGCGCCAACCTCCTGCTGTCGCACGGCGACGTCCTGCGCGGGCGCGGGGCGCTGGCCGCGCTCGACTTCTACGTCCACGCGGACCTGTTCATGAACCCCACGGCGGAGCTCGCCGACATCGTCCTGCCGGTGGCGAGCGGATTCGAGCGCGAGGCGCTCAAGCTCGGCTTCGAGGTGAGCCCCGAGGCGCAGTCATTGGTCCAGCTGCGCCGGCCCGTGGGCGCGCCCCCCGGCGAGGCCCGTTCCGATACCGAGATCGTCTTCGACCTCGCCGTCCGTCTCGGTCTCGGCAAATACTTCTGGCAGGGGAACATCGACGCGGCCTACCGCCACCAGCTCGGGCCCTCGGGCCTCTCGCTCGACTGGCTGCGCGACCACCCCGAGGGTGCGCGCGTCGCGCTCGAGACGCGCTACCGCAAGTTCGCCGACGAGGTCGACGGTGTCCCGCTGGGCTTCAACACGCCCACGCGCAAGATCGAGCTGTACTCGGAGACCCTGCTTGCACACGGCTATCCGCCGCTGCCGGAGTACCAGGAGCCGCTGGTCGGTCCGGCGTCCCGTCCGGATCTCGTTGAGCGCTATCCGCTGATCCTCACCTGCGCCGGGATCTCGCGCACGTCCAGCCGGGCGATCGCGGCTTCAAGTCGGTCGGCGGTGCATCGGGATCGCCCGGGTGGGTCGCGATGGGGATCGGCTTGCGGCGCTTCGGCGTTGTAGCTACAACACCGACTGTTTGCTGCTGTCCTTGGCGCGTACCCCCGCGAAGGAGAGGCCGAACATGAAGAAGCCGAGGATTCTCGTCACCGCCGCCGCGGGGCACACCGGCACGTCGCAGCTCCGCCATTACGTCGAGGACTACCGGCGAAACGCCTTCGCCGTGAACGCGCCGACGGACGCCGTGGCCTCGGTGGGCGGGCGAGCGCCGGAGGAGTTCGAGTCCATCGCGAGGCGCTACGCCACGTCCCGGCCTGAGGCCAGGCGCACCGTTCTCCGGGCGGCGAAGGCGCTCTGGAACTTCACCCGCATCCTCCTCACCCCACCGCTCGACCTGGATCGCATCGACCGCGTCCAGGGACACCCGGGGCTCGAGACGAGCGAGCTCGCTGGTGACTCGCGGATCTGGCGAGCCACGCACGCCACGACGCAGCTCGCCGTACGGGCGGCGCCATGACCCCCGCCGTCTCCCCGACCAGCGCATGACCGCACGAAGCTCGATCGACGCCTCGAGCGCCGCGGCCGAGGCCACCCGCTGCGTCGCGCTCCGCGCGCGCAGGCTCTCCCGCCTCGTGACCAGCGTGTTCGAGGAGGCGCTCCGCGGGCATCCCATCACGGTCGCCCAGTTCACGCTCCTCGGTGCGACGATCCTCGAGGGGCCGCTCCGGCCGGCGCGACTCGCGCGGATGCTGGATCTCGAGAAGTCCACGCTCAGCAGGAACCTCCGACTTCTGGAGGCGGCGGGGCTCGTCCGGATCGCGGGGCTGGACTCGGGCGGCCAACGCATCGAGGCGACGGAGCGCGGCAGGCGCGCGCTCGTGGAGGCCCTGCCCGACTGGCGAGCGGCCCAGGAGCGTGCAGTCGCCGCGCTCGGCGATGCCGTCGTCGCGCGACTCGACGGGATGATCGCGGCCCTCGGCGGCGAGCGGGCTCCTGAGGGCAGGGGGCGCGGCGGGAGGCTCCAGGCCCGAGCTTCGAAGGCACGGTTGTAATCTTCCGAGGGGTCGTCGGACGATCGCGCATGACCGGAACAGCGGAACGAGCAGGGCGCGGTGTGGCCCCACGAGAGGACTCCTTCGTCCGGTGGGTCTCGGAGCTCGCCCGGGTTCACTCGCGTGGACTCGCCGCTGCTGCCCGGAAAGAGGGGCTTGCCGCCGACGACGCGCTCGACGCGGTCCAGGAGGCATTCCAGACGTTCCTCCTTCTCCCGCAGGCGCGCTCGCTCGTGGAGGAGCCCAGGGAGTCGGCGAGCCTGCTCGGCGTGCTCGTCCGGAACGCCGCGCGGAACATGAGGCGGCGCCACCACCGCGCGCTTCGGCACGAGCCGATCGAGGACGAGCCCTCACTTGCCGCCGACGAGGTGTCGGTGGACGAGGCGATCGAGCGCGCCGAGGAGCACGTCCGACTGCTCGGCTGCGTGAACCGCCTCGCGGAGATGCAGCGTCGGGTGGTGAGGCTACGGATGCTGCAGGAGCTCTCGGGGCTGGAGACAGCGGAGCAGCTCGGCCTCGAGCCCGGGCGCGTGGCGGTCCTCCTCCACCGGGCGAAGAAGGCGCTCCTGGAATGCCTGGTCTCGTGAGGCGCCGGGCGGCCGGGCCGCGCGCACGGCCCGGCGTGTCCGTGGTCCGGGTTGGTCAGGCCGCCGCAGTGGCTGTGTGGAGGGCTTCCGCGATCCGCGCCTTGGGCGTGAGTCCCACGATTCGTCTGAACTCCCGTCCGCCCCTGAAGATCAGGAGGCACGGGATGGAGGAGACGTCGTACCGCCGCGCCAGGTCGGGGTTCTCGTCCACGTCCACCTTCACGACCCTTGCGCGTCCGGCGACCTCGCGGGCGAGCTCGTCCAGTGCCGGGGCGAGCGCGCGGCAGGGCCCGCACCACCGCGCCCAGAAGTCCACCAGGACGGGCTCCTTCGCGTGGAGCACCTGGTCCTCGAAGTCCTCGCCGCCGTGGATGGCATTCGTCGTTCTCTCCTTCGCCATGTCTCGCTCTCCTTGCTCGTCGTCCGGCGCGGCTCCGCGCCTCCATCCGTGAGGTGTCCAGCCCGGCGGAGATTTCGAGCCGCGAGTCTCGATGCGGGCGAAATGCGCGCGCGGTTCGGCACCTGTCCTGGGACGGAGGAGTGCAGACATGGCGAAGGTCGCGATCGTGGTGCTGGCCGGGACGGAGACTCACGAGGGCCTCGGGCGCGTGGTGAACGCGCTCGAGGCGGCGAAGGAGCTGAAGGAGGGGAACGACGACGTCCGGATCGTCTTCGACGGCGCGGGAACGGCGTGGGTCCCGGAGCTCGCGAAGAAGGAGCACAAGGCCCACGGCCTCTACGCGGCGGTCGGCGATCGGATCGCGGGCGTCTGCGCATACTGCGCGGGCGCGTTCGGGGTGAAGGAAGCCGTGGTCGCGCAGGGCGTCCAGCTCGCGGGCGAGTACGAGGGCCACCCCAGCGTGCGGCGGCTCGTCCACGACGGGTACCAGGTGATCACGTTCTGAGCCTCCCGTGGCGGTCAATCGCCAAAGCGGAGGACATCGGGCGCCTCTGATGCGGAGCGCGACGACGACGGGCGGTGACGCTGAAGGCCATGCAGCGGGGCTCGAAGACTCCGAGCTCGTCCGGCGGGTCCGCGCCGGCGACCGTTCGGTCTTCGCCGGGCTCGTGCGACGGCACGGCGGAGCGCTGCTTCGCTTCGCGCGCCTCTTCGTCCGTGAGAGCTCCGCGGCGGAGGAGGTCGTCCAGGACACGTGGATGGCCGTCCTCGAAGGTCTCGACGACTTCGAGGCCCGCGCCTCGTTCAAGACGTGGCTCTACCGGATCCTTGCGAACCGGGCGCGGACCCGGGCCGTCCGGGAGGGGCGGAGCGTACCGTTCTCCGCGCTGGCGGAGACCGGGAGCGATGAGCATGCCGTCGCTCCCGAGCGGTTCGACGCCGGGGGGATGTGGCGCGACCCTCCGGTGGGCTGGACTGACGAGACCCCGGAGCGGCTGGCCCTCGAGGCCGAGACGCGCGCGGTGATGGCGGCAGCGGTACAGGCGCTCCCGCCTGCGCAGCGCGCGGTCCTCGTCCTGCGAGACGAGGATGGCCTCGAGACGAAGGAGATCTGTAATCTCCTGGATCTCACGGTGACGAACCAGAGGGTGCTGCTCCATCGCGCCAGGACGCGCGTCCGGCAGGCACTCGAGGCGCACATGCGGGGCGGACGCTGATGCTGACGTGCAAGGAGATCACGGAGCTCGTCACCGAGTATGCGGAGGGGAACCTCTCCTTCATGGACCGGATCCGGTTCCGGATGCACATCGGCATGTGCCGCAACTGCCGCCGTTACGTCCGCCAGGTGAAGGCGACCGCGGCCGCGCTCGGCATGCTCCCTCCACCGGAGATGTCTCCGGACCTCGAGCAGGAGCTGCTGCGCCGGTTCGAGAGCTGGAAGCAGACGCGCGGCTCGTGATGGCCATCTCGGTCCACGTGCAGATGAGCACCGGGAGGGCGTCACGTCGAGAGCGCCGCGATCCAGCCCTGGTCGAACCATGACACCAGGGCGGCGAACGCGGCGGCGGCAGGATCCTCGCGCTGCCCGAACAGGGCGCAGACGCTCGCGAGCGGGTCGCCCGCCCGGGCGGCGTCGAGGGCCCTCGCCTCGTCGAGCTCGATCCGGCCGTGGAAGACCTCGAACCCCTCGCGCCAGACCACCACGGCTGTCGGAATTGCGATGGGCGCGTCCGGCTGCTCGCCGTCCTCGAGACGGCGCCAGAGCGTGGCCGCGTCGTGCCCGAGGGAGAGGACGCGGAGGGCGGGGGGGAGCACGAGCCTGGCGTCGAGGAATGCGTCCGGTCCCAGCACGGCGAGCGCGTCGCGCGCGACCGGCGTCGCGGGCGCCTCGAAGAAGACCTCCGCGCGCGCCCACTCCAGCGCCGCGAGATCAGCGAGGTCGGCGCGCTCCGGAGCCGGGGAGCGGCGCAGGAACGCGGGAAGGCGACGGCCGAACTGGCCGAGGTCGGGCCGATCGGAGGGGTGCTCGCGCGCGTACGTGTCGGCGACCTCGAGGAACCGCTCGTCGCCGAGGAGCGCGGCGAGCTTCGGGTAGTCCTCGCGGAGCGCGTCGGTGAGGCGCCACAGGTACATGTCGGCGTAGATGCCGATGCGTTCGAGCGCGAGGAGCTCGGGCGAGCCGACGAGGAAGTCCTCGGCGGCGCACGGGGGGTCCGCGGCGCGCGTCGCCAGCGCGTGGAAGGCGGCCTGCGTCTCGGCGAGTCTCACGGGAGCGCCCTCCGCCGCGGCGGCGCGAGCACCTCCGCCTCGATCGCCTCGGCGCGCCGGCTCTCCTCGACGAGCCGCTCGAGCGGCGGGATGTGGTCGTCCCACTCGACGAGCGTGGAGACCGGGCCGACGCGGCGCACGGTCTCGCGGTAGAGGTCCCAGACCGCGGCCGGAACCTCGTGGTCGTGCGAGTCGAGCAGGTAGCGGCCCCTGTCCGAGTGGCCGGCGAGGTGGAGCTGCCCCACCCGATCGGCCGGAACGCCGGCGAGGTACGCATGGGGATCGAAGCCGTGGTTCCGAGCCGAGACGTAGACGTTGTTCACGTCGAGCAGGATCCCGCAGTCGGCGCGGCGGACCACCTCGGAGGCGAACTCCCACTCCGACATCTCGGACGCACGGAACGCGACGTAGGACGAGACGTTCTCGAGCAGGATCTGCCGGCCGAGCGCGTCCTGGACGCGCGCGACGCGCGCGACCACGTGCCGTAAGGCCTCCTCGGTGTACGGCAGCGGCCAGAGGTCGTGCGCGTACCGGCCGCCGTGCGAGCCCCAGCAGAGGTGATCGGAGATCCACGCGGGCTCGATGCGACGGGCGAGGTCGGCGAGCTGGGCGAGGTAGCCCTCCGAGAGCGGGTCGGTCGAGCCGATCGAGAGCGAGACGCCGTGGAGCACCACCGGGACGTCGCGCCTCACCTTCTCCAGCACGGCCAACGGACGTCCGCCCGGCGCCATGAAGTTCTCGCTGATCGCCTCGACCCAGTCGACCGGAGGCGGCGTGGCGAGGTGCTGGGCGAAGTGCTTCGTGCGGAGGCCGATGCCGTGGCCGAGGTGCTTTCGCGTGAACGCCATCGTGACTCCGGGGGGACCGGCGCAGCGCGCGCCGGCCCCCCGCTCCGGACTACGTGGAGGCGAGGACCTTGCCGCCCTTGTCGGTGCAGACCTTCGCGCTCTTCTCCTCGGTGAAGCCCTGCCCCTTGCAGGAATTCTGGGCCTTGCACGCGTTGGCGGCGCCGGCGCAGCTGCCCTTGCCCTTGCACTCGTTCACGCCGGCGCACTTCACCACCTTGGCGCCTTCCTTTTCCTTCGCGGCGGCCTTCTCTGCGGCGAGCGCGGTGCCCGACGCGAAGAGGGAGAACACGGCGCCGGCGATGACAGCGCCCTTCATGGCTGTACGGATCATGAGTGCTTCCTTTCGAGGTGTTGCGGTTGTGCTGCGGTGGGTGGGCCGTCACGGCCCGGGTGAGATCACTTCTGGGCGGTGGAGGCGGCGTCTGACTTCGCGAACAGGGAGAGCTCGATCGTCCCCTGGTCGGCGACGACCTTCGCGAGCGACTGGACGCGCGCGAGCCAGCCGTCCGTGTACTTCGGCCCGATGTGGTACGCGTCGCGGTCGAAGCCCTGGACGGTCGCGCGGATCCGCACGGTCCGCTTCTCGCCATAGGCGCCGGGCGGGAAGAGGAGGGCGGTGCCCTTCACCGTTTCCTTGCGCCCGTCGACGGGCTTCCGTCCGCAGACGGTGAACGGCACCTGGGCGGTGAAGGGCACCGGCTGCTCGGGGGCGAGCGCACCGATCTTCACGCCGTCGAGGGACGCCTCGAACCGGCACGCCGCGGGGTCGCTCTTCTTGTTCGTGACCCACTGCTGGAAGTGCTCGGTCTTGGTGTCCTCGTTGTCGACCTTGATGCTCGTGAGCGGGACCGAGCAGTGGCCCGAGGCGAGGCCGGTCTTCTCGTCGTAGCGGAGGTCGCAGGCGACCGCGGAGCTCTGGGCCGTGATCCGCTCCCCGAGCTTCGCGTCGAAGATGGCGTGGAAGGTGTTGTTGCCGGCGTCGGGGTCGACGCGGAGCTCCTCCGCGAGCGCGGGAGTGGCGAGGGATAGCGCGAGCGCGGCGAGCGGGACGGTGCGGTGCATGGGTGCTTCCTCCATTCCGGCTCGAGGCCGGCGTTCTGGAGGGCAGTCCCGCGCGCGAGGCGATGATTACGCGCGAAGGGAATCCCGGGAGGGTGGCCGGCGACGTGAAATGCGCGACCGCGTGACGACCTCCACCGCGGAGCACTCACGCTCCACACGAACACAGGAGTCCCAGATGCCGGCACGCATCCCGCCCGTCACCTCCACCACCGCCCCCGAGGCCACGAAGCCCGTCCTCGACGGGATCAAGAAGGCCCTCGGGATGGTCCCGAACCTCTACGCGACCATCGGTCACTCGCCGGCGGCGCTGAAGGGCTACCTCGCGTTCTCGGAGGCGCTCTCCGGCGGGAAGCTCTCGCCACGCGAGGCCGAGCTCCTCGCGCTCCACGTCTCCGAGCTGAACGGCTGCAGCTACTGCCTCTCCGCGCACACGGCGCTGGCGGCGAAGGCCGGCGCGTCCCCGGAGGACGCGGCGGCCGCCCGCGAAGGGCAGTCGCAGAGCCGGCGCGAGCGGGCCATCTTCGCGCTCGCGCGCCGGATCGTCCGGACCGGCGGCGCGCGCGCCGGCCGCGAGCTCGCGGAGGCGCGGGAGGTGGGCCTCACAGACGGAGAGATCGTCGAGGTCGTCGCCCACGTGGCGGCGCGGGTGTTCACGAACGCCGCCGCCATCCTCTCGGAGACGGAGATCGACTTCCCCAGGGCACCGCGGCTGCCGTCGAACTGACCCCCTGCGCGAGAATCGTTCCTCGCGAGCCGCGCCCGCGTGACGTCTACACGCTACGGGGGCCTCCAAGCCACGGGCTGAGGCGCTTCTACGGGGACCCGCGCTGAGCCCCTCCGGGCCGCGTCATCTCCGGTCCGCCGCCGAGACAGGAGGACAGAGGCTCGAAGGAGGCGCGGCGATGAACGGGACCATCACGGGCAAGGAAGTCATCCTGCACTGGCTCACGATCGTGCGGCTCTGGGGTGCGCGGTGCTACATGCGCTGCCTTCGCGCAGCCCTGGGCCGCTCACAGTCGACGTTCCTCGGGGTCGTCACGCGCTGCGACGAGTAGCCCGAGATCACCGTCGACGGCGCCGCTGGGAGAGCCTTCACGGAGAGGCCGTGGTGGCGCCGTCCGGCCCGAGGGGGCGCAGCCGCGTTCATGGGCGCCTCCGCCGGAGCGAACGGGCACGCCGAGCGGAATCACCGCCGCTTCCACTTGGTCCCATCGATGCCCGCGCCCGCGGTGCCGCCAGTCATTCGACCCGACCGACCTCGCCGCAGCGCGGGCAGGCGGCCTCGCCGCTCGCGCGGGGCTTGGGGATCTCGCAGCTCTCACCCGAGCAGCAGGAGCTCATCGCGTTCTCCTACGGCCCGGTCTTCGCGGGAAGGCTGGCCTGGTAGCCGAGCCTGTTCACGGCATCGACCATCTGCTGCGGCGTCACTCTCGTGGGGTCGAAGTCGATGGCGGCGCTCTTCCTGTCGACGTCGACCCGCGCATCCTTCACGCCGTCGAGCTTCGACAGGGCGGTTCGCACCGCGACCCTGCAGGACGCGCAGGTCATGCCCTCGACGTGCAGCGACACGGTGGCGGAGCCTGCCGCGGTGTCCTCGGCGCTGGCGTAACCCGTGGCGATGTGGGCGACCGCGAGCGCGGCCGTACCGAGCAACGAGGTGGCGAGGACGATCCTGAGCATCTTCATGAAATTCTCCATTCTGGTGATCAATCGAAGAGGAACTGCGCCAGGTATGGGAAGCCGAGGAGGCCGGCGACCACCACGGTCGCGATCCACAGCATCACCTGGCCGAAGCGATTCGCCCTGGGCAGCTCGCAGTCGCAGGCTGGGCCTGCAGCGGCGGTCGCAGGCGCCAGCCTGGGGCGCCGGTAGGTGAAGAAGAAGCCTGCGCCGAGCAGCACGAGGGTGAGCGCCGCAAGGTAGGGGCGATACGCCTGGAACTCGACGAGGAGGCCGGCGCCGCCGAGACCGAGCGCGGCGAAGAGGAGCGGGCCGAGGCAGCAGAGCGACGAGGCGAATGCCACGACGATCGCGCCTCCGACCGATGCGGCGGTGAGCTTCCTCGTGGGATCGACCTTCCCGGTCGCTGCACTCTCCATTGATCGGTCCTTTCCGTGTCTTTGCTGGACAGGTCCATCCAAGCACCGGGCCATTTCTTCCCGTACGACCAGGAACCCGGAATTCCCCTCGCAGCGGCCGTCGAGTCTCGTGGAAGCGCCGCGTGTAGCGCCGGCACGTGCGGGCGCTGGCACGTTCGCCAGGGTCCCTGTCAAAAATAAATGTTCCGCTCGAGTCATCGTTCGGCCGGCGACGCATCGGGATCGGGCCGGCGGTCGCGAAGATCGGCTTGCGGCACCGCAAGGTGGTACCTACAACCTGGGTTGTAGGTACAACCAGCGTCGCCGGCGCGTACGCCCGCGAAAATGAGGCCGAACATGAAGAAGCCGAGGATTCTCGTCACCGCCGCCGCAGGGCACACCGGCACGCCGACCGCGCTTCAGCTCCTCGAGCGCGGGTACCCCGTGCGGTGCCTCGTCCGGAGGGTCGATGCCCGCTCTGAGCGACTGCGGGACGCCGGTGCGGAGGTGGTCGTGGGGTCCCTCACGGACCCGGCCGACGTCGAGCGGGCGCTGGAGGGCGCACAGCGGGCCTACCTCTGCCCGCCGTGGGGCCCCGACCTTCTCCACGTCGTCTCGACCTTCGCGGTCGCGGCACGCGAGGCGCGCCTCGAGTCGATGGTGGCTCTCTCGCAGTGGCTCGCGAGCCCCCGCCACCCATCGATGGCGACGCGTGGGCTCTGGCTCATGGAGCAGACGCTGCCGTGGATCCCGGAGGTCGCGGTGACGGTCGTGAACCCCGGGTTCTTTGCCGACAACTACATGCGGCTCCTGGAGCCGATCGCGCAGCTCGGGGTGATGCCGATGCCGCTCGGCGCCGGTGAGAATGCGCCCCCCTCGAACGAGGACATCGCGAGCGTGGTCGTGGGCGCGCTCCTCGATCCGGAGACGCACGGCGGCAAGACCTATCGCCCCACGGGACCGCGCCTCCTGTCGCCCGCCGGCATCGCCGACGCGTTCTCCAAGGCGCTCGGACGGCGCGTTCGGTACGTGGAGCTGCCACAGGTGATGTTCCGCAAGGCGCTGCGGGTGCTCGGCTTGAGTCCCTTCGAGCAGTCGCAGCTCCGCCATTACGTCGAGGACTACCGGCGAAACGCCTTCGCCGTGAACGCGCCGACGGATGTCGTGGCCTCGGTGGGCGGGCGAGCGCCGGAGGAGTTCGAGTCCATCGCGAGGCGCTACGCCACGTCCCGGCCTGAGGCCAGGCGCACCGTTCTCCGGGCGGCGAAGGCGCTCTGGAACTTCACCCGCATCCTCCTCACCCCACCGCTCGACCTGGATCGCGTCGACCGCGTCCAGGGACACCCGGGGCTCGAGAGGAGCGAGCTCGCGAATGACTCTGGGATCTGGCGAGCCACGCACGCGGCGATGCCGCTCGCCGTACGGGTGGCGCCCTGACCCCACCGACTACCCAACCAGCCCTCGGCGGCGAGCGGGCCAGGGCCTTGACGAATGCCGATATGGGCATATGTTTACGCTCAATGGCACGAGCAGCGACCACCTCGGACGTCTTCAACGCGATCGCCGAGCCGCAGCGCCGGGAGATCCTGGCACTGCTGCGGGCGGGTGAGCGGCCGGTGACCGAGCTGGCCCAGGAGCTGGGGATGACGCAGCCCGGGGCGTCAAAACACCTGCGGGTGCTCCGGGAGGTCGGGCTCGTGCGGGATCGCAAGGCAGGCAAGCAGCGCCTGTACGGCCTTGACGCCCGCGGGCTGCGACCGGTCCACGAGTGGACCGGCGGGTTCGAGCGGTTCTGGAACGAGAGCTTCGATCGGCTGGACGCGTACGTGCAGGACCTCGAGCAGGCAAGGCAGGAGGACCGATGGCAGCGACAGGACGGGACGCGCCGGCGCAGTCAGCGACGGCCGACCGCGAGATCGTGATCTCGCGGGTCATCAGTGCCCCACGGGAGCTGGTGTTCGAGGCGTTCACCGAGGTGCGGCACCTGTCGCGATGGTGGGGACCGGAGGGGTTCACCACCACCACGCGGGCATTCGAGTTCCGCGTCGGCGGGGAGTGGGACTTCGTGTTGCACGGTCCGGACGGGACGGACTACCGGGAGTGGATCTCCTGGACCGAGATCGCCCCGCCGGAGCGGATCGCGCTGCTGCACGGTGAGTTCCGCGGCGACCCGAACGCCTTCGAGTCGGCCCTCACGTTCGCGCCCGACGGCGCGGCGACCCGGCTCGAGATGCGCACGGTGTTCCGCACCAAGGAGCTGCGCGACGAGGCGGTCGAGAAGTACCACGCGATCGAGGGCGGCCAGCAGACGCTGAGCAACCTGGCTGCCTACGTCACCGGGATCGTTCGGAAGGGAGTCGAGGACTGATGGCCGGCAAGGTGTTCTTCAGCGTGTCGATGTCGCTGGACGGGTTCATCGCGCCCGAGGGGCGCATGGGTGACCCGGATTGGACGGCGCAGTGGATGGAGCTGCAGCAGTGGATATTGCCGCTGCGGTTCCTACGGGAGAACCTGAAGCTCGGCGAGGGTGGCGAGGAAGGGCGCGACAACGACATCGTGCGGGAGACGTTCGAGCGCACCGGCGCGAGCGTGATGGGCAAGCGCATGTTCGACCTCGGCGAGCAGGCGTGGCCGGAGGAGGCGCCGTTCCACACGCGGGTGTTCGTCGTGACGCACGAGAAGCGTGACCCCTGGGAGCGGCCGGGTGGGACCACCTTCCACTTCGTCAACGACGGCATCGAGACCGCGCTCGACCAGGCCCGCGAGGCCGCCGGCGACCGGGACGTCCGCATCGCGGGCGGCGGCGCAACGATCCTGGAGTACGTGAACGCCGGCCTGATCGACGAGTTCTCGATCGCGCTCTCGCCCGTGCTGTTCGGCTCCGGAATCCGCCTGTTCGAGGGCGTGGACGCGGGCCGCGTGGCCCTGGAGCCGGTCCGCGCGGAGCCGACGCAGCGGGTGACCCACCTGAGCTACGCAGTCCGGGAGCGATGACTGTCTCGTCCTGAGCGCTGGGGCTCGCGATGAACGTGGACGTGGCGAAGCCGCGAAGCCTCACCGCGCATCGACCCATCGTCATCGGTGAAGGCTCGAAGGTAGGAGCGGGCAGCGTCGAGCTCGAACCCGTGGCGCCGCACACGACCGTCGCGGGAGTCCCCGCGAAGCGGGTGGGCATCCCGAAGGCCGAGTTCCGGCGTTCAGATGGAGCAGGGCTTCGATGTCGACGCGCCCGCAGGAGAGTGAATCAGCGGCCCCCGCGCCGTCGTTCCTGCCGGCGCCCCTCGCATGACGCGGCGACATGAAGGCGGGGCGGGCGCGATCTTCTCGGCGCTCCTGCCAAGGAGGCCACCCGGAAGAACCGTGCATCAGGAGCGAGGCGAGACCTTCCCCCTGCCCATGGCGACTTCAGCGCAGGCGGTGAGCGAGTACGACGTTACGGCTCGCTCGACCGACGTGTTCGGCCGCGTCTTGTGCGGCATCCGGGACCACCACTTCATCATCGACGGCCCGGTGATAAACGGCGCGCTCGGCGAAGAGGTGACGCCCGTAGAGGTCTCGCTCTCCGCCGTCGCAGCCTGCGGGGTCGAACTGATTCAGGCGCTTGCCCGGAAGGAAAACATGCCGCTGCGGACCGTGGGCGTGAAGATGCACGGGGTCCTTGACCGAGCCAAGCAGCCGCGCAGCGACGTGAGGACGCTCAACTCCGTCGCCATGGACTTCAAGCTGGGAGGCGTGGACGACTCGCAGGCCGCCGTGCTCGTAGCGGGCTTCAAGCGGCTCTGACCGCTGTATGGCGCGGTCGCGGTCGCGATCCCCGTGGTGCTGGTCCGCTACACCGTTGCATAGCGTTGCAGCCGCGACGGGGGGGTCCGGTGAGGTCGGGGAGGCGCGTGTCTACCCTGACCTTGAAAGACATGAAGTCGCCGAGCAAGGCGAAGGCCCCGAGGCCGCGCACTTTCGCGCGAAACCTCGAAGCCTTCAGAGAGTCGGGGCGACTGAATTTGAACCAGCGACCACTTGCTGCACCTCAGGAAGGTGGCGCGGCAAGGTTGTGTCCCTAAGAATGTGTGAATCGGAAGTTCGCGGAGGCTGAGAAGGAAGTGGAAGCTCCTCGGTGACCAAACACCAACGGCCTCGCTTGGCGGCGAGTCCAAGGAGCTTCCAGTGAACGAGG